>JALVUH010000127.1 GCA_027035735.1 Nautiliaceae bacterium | reverse complement strand
TAAGAATTTCAAGTACATTTTTATATCTCTCACTCGTTGCATCACCAATTACATCAATTGGATTGTTGTGAGACCATGTAGGAGGCAATACTTTATTTAGTGCGTTTATATATTCACTTATATCTTTTATTTTTTTATACTCACTTACTATATCTGTTAGAATTGTTCCAGGACCTCCTGCGTTTGTAACAATAATAGCTTCTTTTTTGTCTAAATATTTTGGAGCAAAAATTAAACTCTCAACACTTGGTTTTATAATAGCTCCTGCTATTTCGCTTAGAGTAATAATCATTTCATAATTTCCGGCTAAATTTCCTGTATGAGAAAATGCCGCTTTTTTTGCCGCTTCGCTTTTCCCTGCTTTAAAAAATAAAACAGGTTTTTTTGAATTTCTAATAGCTTTTAAAAATTCTTTTCCAAATTGAAGACCTTCTGCGTAGATTGAAATGATTTTACAAGAGTCTTGATTATTGAGTTCATTTATAGCATGAGCAAAGTTGTAATCTGCCATATTTCCCATAGAGATTATATGAGAAAATCCTATATCATAAAAATAAGCCTTATCAAGTAAAGCTGTTAAAACTGCTCCGCTTTGAGAGATTATTCCTATTTCACCTTTTTTAATAGGAGCTTTTGAAAATGTTAAATTAAGCTCCATTTCAGAATTATAAATTCCAAGACAGTTTGGACCTACTAAATTAATTCCATAATTCTCAGCTATCTCTTTTAGCTTAAGCTCACCCTCTTTGTTTCCTGCTTCTTTAAATCCGGCTGAGATAACTATTATGTTTTTAGTGCCTTTTTGGGCTAATTTTTCAACAGTTTCTATTACAAATTTTGTAGGGATTGCAATTACTGCTGTATCAATTTCTGGAAGCTCATCTACAGAGTGATAAACTTTTTTACCAAACAGTTCATTAAGTCTTGGATTTACAAAATAGATATTTGCTTTTGAACTTAGGGCATTTTTTGCAATTGCATATCCTACTTTTATTGGTTTTTCACTTGCACCTATAATTGCTACATTTTTATTCTCAAATAAAGAATATTTTTTTGGAGTAAATTTCTTTTTGTTTTTAACTCCTTCTTTTATTCTTACATCTACAGCAAATGCTCCTTTTTCATTAATTATTAAAGGATTGATATCAAATTCAACTATATTTTCATTTTTAAACATTAATTGAATTTTTTTAATTACATCTATTAGGGCATTTAGGTTATATTTTTTACCTCTAAATTCTGGGAAAATTTTTGAAATTTTTGTTTTAAAAATAGCCTTTTTTATCTCTTCTTCATCAGAATTTGTATCAATATAAGTTATATCTTTTATAACCTCAACCAAAGTTCCACCGGCTCCTAAAATCAATACTTCTTCAAATATATCATCAAATTTTCCTCCAAGAATTAATTCAATTCCTTCAATCTGTTCTTGGATTAAAAGATATTTAGCCTCAATATTATGTTTTTTAAGATTATTTAAAATTATCTCTTTTGCTTTTTTTAATTCTTCAATGTTTTGAATATTTGTAATAACAGCGCCAATATCGCTTTTGTGTATTGGCAAATCTACTTTTAAAACACATGGAAAAGTATCAAAGCTAATTTCTTCATCAATTCTTACTCTTTTTTGTTTTGGGGTAGGGATATTGTATTTTTCTATCATTTTTTTCTCCTTTTAATTTATTCCCATAAGTGGTTTTGCTAGTTTTAGCATTCTTTCATCTAAAGAATATTTTGAATTTACTATTTCATCTAAATCTCTTAAAATAAATTTTTCTTGATAAAAAGTAACAATTTTATTTGGAGTTTTTTCAAAATTATCCATTGCTACTTCTACAAATTCAGCAGCTCTAAGTCTCTCAAGCACAGTAGGGCTTCCTCCTCTTTGAATATGTCCAAGAATTGTAGCGCGAGATTCAAAACCTATTTCTTTTTCAAACCACTCTTTAATTTTATTTGTAATTTTAAGTCCTTCTGCAACAATGGCTAAAAAATAACTTCTGCCTTCTTTTATCTCTTTTAAATATCTTTTTTTTAAATTTTCAAGATTATAAGGCATCTCAGGAATTAAACACATCTCAGCCCCATTTGCTACAGCACTAGTTAGTGCTAAATATCCACATTCTCTTCCCATTGTTTCAATTACAAATGCTCTATTAAAACTACTAGCAGTATCTCTAATATCATCAATTGCACATCTTATTACATTAAGAGCTGTATCAACTCCTATCATATATTCATTAAGAGCCAAATCATTATCAATACTTGCAGGTATTCCCATAAAAGGAATTTTAAATTCTTTATAAAATACATCTAAAGCTCTAAAACTTCCATCTCCTCCAAGGATTATTAATAAATCAATATTGTGCTCTTTTAGATTTTCATAAGCTTTTTTTCTATATTCTTTATCAAACCATCTTTTGCTTCTACTTGAGCGAATAATCGTCCCGCCTCTATAAATAATTCCTCCTACATCTTTATGGGTTGCTTTTTTTATTTTTCCATCAATAAGACCTTCTAATCCATCATAAATAAAATAAGGTTCATATCCTTTTTCATATGAATATTCAACAAATTTTTTAATAGCTGCATTCATTCCGCTGCTATCTCCTCCACTTGTAAGTATTGCTAATTTCATTTTTGCCTCCTTATAATTTATCTGCCCAATAACTGCTTCTAATTAATTCTCCGCTTACAACTGCCTTAAATCCTAAAGAATATGCTAACTTTTTAAGTTCATCAAATTCTTTTTGTGTATAATATTTTTTGACTGGGTAATGTTTTGGGGAAGGTCTTAAATATTGGCCAATTGTTAGTTGAGAAACTCCAGCATTTATTAAATCTTTAAGTGTTTTTTCAATGTCTTTAATACTTTCACCAAATCCTACAATAATAGAAGATTTCGTAATTTTAAATTTTGAATAGTATTCAAGCACTTTTAAACTTAAAGTATATGAGCTTTTTGGTTTTAATTTTTTGTGAAGTTTTTCTACTGTTTCAATATTGTGAGCAAGTTTATAAGCATTTGAAGTTACCATAAGCTCAAGAGAAGCCAAATCCCCATTAAAATCAGGAGTTAGGGCTTCTATTTTTGTATTTGGATTAAATTCTTTTATTTTCTCAATTGTTTGATAAAAATGCCAACTTCCAAAATCTTCTAAATCATCTCTATCAACAGAAGTAATTACTACATAATTTAGATTAAGTTCATTTACAGCTTTTGCTACTTTTATAGGTTCGTTTTCATCTAAATTATTTGGTTTTCCTTTTGTGACACCACAAAATCTACAATTTCTTGTGCAAATATTTCCCATTATCATAAATGTAGCAGTGCCTCTAGCAAAGCATTCAGTGATATTTGGACATTTAGATGAGAAACAAACTGTATTTATTTGATATTTTTTAATTATATTATTTGTTTTTTCTATTATTTCAGGTGATGGTGCTAATACTTTTGGTTTCATTGAATACTTCTTTAATTATTTTTTTTAAGATTTCTTTAGCTTCATTTATAGATATTTTTATACCTTCATTATATAATGAAGTTGCTTTTATTCCGCTTAAATTACACGGATTTATTTTATTAAATTCATCTAAGTTTGGATTTATATGAATTGATACTCCGTGTTTAGAGCGTCCATTTTCATATCTAAATCCAAGAGATGCTATTTTGCGGTTTTGTATATAAAATCCAGGCTTTTCTTTGTCATAAAAAATATCAAGTGGAAAATTTTTAAAAAAATTTGAAATACTTTTTCTTACATTTTTATAAAAAAACGGAGGACTTTTTACATTAAAAATAAAATAAACCATCAAAGTTCCCTCATCAAAATAGGTAATACTTCCTCCTCTATCAACCACATAAGCAAAAGGAAAATTTTTGGCTTCGTTTTTGCCCACTGTAAAGATTGGATTATGAGTAGCAAAAAGAAGAAAATTTTCTTTTTTTTGAACTAACTCTTCTTGAAGCTCTAAAAATTTTTTATAATCAATCTTTCCTAAATCTTTAAAATTTATTTCTAAGTATTGTTTTTCCAAGTTCAACTCCTGGTTGATTATATGTGTTAATTTCAAGGAGACTTCCTATTGCACTTGTTAGCATTTCATAATACATTATAAGTTTTCCTATGTTTTTTAAAGACAAATCATCAATTGTAATTTCATCAATTGGATACTCTTTTGCAAGAAGTGCTTCTTTTGTAGCTTCGCATTCTTTATTGATAAGTTCTTCAAAAGAATGGCCATTTACAAAATCAGTAGCTTCAAGATGAGGTAATTTAATCTCAGGGATTATAAGAGGTGTTTCAAATGAATTTATTTTTATAAATGTAATAGTTTTATGTCCCATTCCTTCCATTAAAAGCTGTAAAAATGAGTGCTGATCAATTGAACCTATATGACCCACAGGCATTATCTCTTTTCCATCTTTTCCAAGAGATTCCCCAAAAAGTTGAACGAACCATTCTTTAAATGAATTAAGTAGAGTTGAATAGGCAAATAATACATTTACAGGATATTTCTTGTAATTTTCAGCATAAAAGGCAGCTTTTTTACATAAATGCCACTCTTTCTTTTCAAAAAAATCATCTCTAAATTCTTTTGCTCCAACTAATAAATTTTTTGGATAAATTCCAGCAGCGAGAAGTGGAATAATGCCAACAGCACTAAGAACAGAAAATCTACCTCCTACATTTTTTGGTATATGAAAACTATCAAGCTCCCAAGATATAGCAAATTTATCAAGGGGTGAATTTTCATCTGTAATTACTTTTAGATTTTGAGTTTTTGGTTTTAAATTAAAATGATTTACAACTTTTTTAAAAATAGAGATAGTCTCAATTGTTTTACCAGATTTAGAGATTACAAAAATTAGAGGTTTTTTTATTTTAGAGAGTTTATCTTTTATATCAATTGGATCTGGATTTTCTAAAAAAAACATAGGTTTTGTACTTTCATCTTTTATCATTTCATAAATAGCTTTTGTTCCAAGAGAACTTCCTCCAATTCCGATTACTACTACTTCTTCATAATCAATATCGCAAAAATCAGTATTTAAAAATTTTTCTGAAGTTTCTGGTAGATGATAATATCCTATTTGTTTACTTTCATACTCTTGTAAAACATTAAAATAAGCCTCTTTTTCTTTTATATTGTTTTCATATTCAAAATTAAGTTCAAATTTCATCTTTTCTCCTTTTTTATTTTTTATATACCATCATTATAGCATTAATGATATAATTTGAAAAATTCAAAAGTAACAAAATGCAAATTTTATTAACATATGGGTATTTAGGACTTTTTATTTGGAGTATTTTAGAAGGAGAATTTGGGCTTATTTTTGCAGGAATATTGATAAAAAAAGGATATTTTTCTTTTGAAAAAGTATATATTATTGCATTTTTAGGGGCAATTATTGGAGATAGTATTTCATTTTTTATAGGGAAATTTTCAAAAAAACTTGCCTTAAAGATTTTAAATAAATATCAAAAAATTTTAGATGAAATAGAAAAATGGATTAAAAAGTATGGGGGATTAATAATTTTATTTGAAAGATATCTTTATGGGACACATATTCCTGCTTTAATACTTCTTGGAATGAGTGGATATAGCATTTTAAAGTTTTATATGCTTGAGATAATTGGAGTTGGATTATGGGTATTATTTTATGTCTCTTTAGGGTATTTTTTTGGAAATTATGCAATTAATTTCTTTAATATTTTAACCCAAAATATTTCATTTATTGTATTTATAATGTTTTTGATTTTAATTTTAGTTTTTGCTAATAAAAATGATAAAATTTCATAAAAAAGGAAATAGATGAGAGCATTACTTAGTGTAAGTGATAAAACAGGGATAGTTGAATTTGCTAAAGAGCTTGAAAAATTAGGATTTGAGATAATTTCAACTGGTGGGACTAAAAAAGTTTTAGAAGAGAATGGAATAAAAGCTATTGATATTAGTGAAATTACTAAATTTCCTGAATGTTTTGGTGGAAGAGTAAAAACTTTAAATCCTTATGTTCATGGTGGAATTTTATATAGAAGTGGAATTGATGATGAGGAGGCTAAGAAACTTGGAATTGAAAGAATTGATTTAGTGTGCGTTAATTTATATCCGTTTAAAGAGACAATTGAAAGAACTGATGATTTTGATGAAATTATAGAAAACATTGATATTGGTGGTCCTACAATGGTTAGAAGTGCGGCTAAAAATTTTAAAGATGTAATTATTGTAACTGACCCAAATGATTATAAAAAAGTAATTGATGCTCTGAAAAACAATAAAAATACGCTTGAATTTAGAAGAGATTTAATGATTAAAGCTTACGAGCATACAGCAGCTTATGATAGTATGATTGCAAATTATATGAATGA
>JALVUH010000126.1 GCA_027035735.1 Nautiliaceae bacterium | reverse complement strand
TTTGAATCTAATGATAAAAGAATATCTAATTTATTATTTTGAGGAAAAAAATTTACATTTACAAGGTTGCTTGCAAAAAGAAAAACAGCAAAAAATATAATTAATTTTTTCATTTTTCTTCTCTTGTAAGATAATAAATTAAAGAATTAGCATCTAAGACTTCATTAAGTCTTATTGCTAAATTCTTTTCATATACCATAACTTCGCCTTTTCCTATAATACGCCCATTTACATAAACTTCTGCACTCTCTCCTGCTGGTTTTTGTAAATCAATGACACTTCCTCTTTGAAGTTTTAAAATCTCTCTTAAACTCATCTCAACCCTCCCAAGGTCACTTTCAAATAAAACTTCCGTATCTAATAAATCTTCATAATCTGGAATAACTTCTTCTATCAATTTTTCAAGTTCTTCTAAATTTATCTCTTTTTCCATTAAATTTCCTTAAAAAGAATAGAAAAACATTTCCCTTTTATGCTCAAATCTATTTTTTTATCATAATCAATATCAATCTTATCAAAAAATTTCGGAGTAGAAATATTGAAATGAATATCTTCTTCACTTGCAAGAACCTTGGCATTTCCTACTATTAAATTCGCAATCTCTTTTGTTAAATCCTCAATATCATAATCAGTATCGCCAAATAAAAGTTCACTTACAGTATCTAAAACATCTTTTGGTAAAACAAGATAAATATCTAAATTTTCATCTCCTCTTATATCAATTTCACTAATAAATCCTTCTTTTGTATCTCCTTTACAATTATCAATCTCCGCTCCAATACTTTTTGCAAAATTTTCAGCCGCTTTAATGAAAAACTTTTCCATTTATTCTCCTTAACTTATTATATAATTCTATCAAAAAAGGGATAAAATTGATAATAGCAATAATAGTAGGAATTATAACAGGTTTTTTTAGTGGTTTTTTAGGAATTGGAGGAGGAACAATACTTGTACCTACACTTTTATTTCTTGGATTTGGACTTAAAGAAGCAATAGGTATAAGTGTTACACAAATGATGTTAAGTTCTATTTATGGTTCATATTTAAATTACAAAAAAGGTCTTTTAAAAATAAAAAACGGATTATCTCTAGCTATTGGAGGAGCAGTAGGAGCTAGTTTTAGTGGATTTATCGTAAAATATACTAGCAAAGAAATATTAGGAGCAATATTTTTAAGTTTAGTATTAATAGCAATAATAAGATTTTTTGTAACTGTAAAAGAACCACAAGAGGAACCTCCAATTGATAATAAAAAATTATTTTTTATAGGAATGTTTGTAGGAGCAATTGCTATTAGTGTTGGGGTTGGAGGAGCAATTTTAATTACCCCTATTCTTGTTGGATTTTTAAAATACAAATTAAAAACTACTGTTAGTTTAAGTCTATTTTTTGTTGTTTTTTCATCTATTTCAGGATTTATATCACAAAGTATTGCAGGACATATCAACTATCTAGAAGGTTTTAGTATTGGGTTTGCTAGTTTAATAGGAACCTATTTTGGAGTAAAGCTTTATCATAAAATTGATACAAAAATCCATAAAAAAATATTACTTATATGGTATATATTGATTTTCTTTGCTATGATATATAAATTGTATTTTTAAGGAAATTTATGAATAATAAACTTTTGGTTGAGATTTTTGTAATTTTATTAATTAGTTATAGAATTTATACTTTACAAAAATTCAATATAAAATCAGCTGCAGAGAAGTTATTTGCACTTTATTATCTAAGAAATCATTATCCTATTATGGCAGCTATAATTATATTTTATATATTTGAAATAGTAGCAGTTGAATTCATAGTATTAGATAAAGTTGATATTCCTTTAATTTTTCTTGGCATGATTGAATTATTTATGATTTATAGACACATCTATATTCCATTAAAAACAGACGATAGAGATGACTATATTGATACAGTAATAAAAAGAATGTTTAGCACACTCACTTACTCAGAATATATGGAAATAAAAAATGAACTTTACAAACCTCAACCTATCTGGAAACTTTACCTAACTGAAATAATAGTTTTTTTCTTCGCTATTTGGTCTATAGAGTTTTCTTAAAATTTACTTAAATTTTTGATATAATTTTAAACTTTATTTAAAGGAGTTTGTTTGGATAAAATAAAAATTATAGGAGCTAGAGAAAATAATTTAAAAAATATAAATCTTGAAATCCCAAAAAATAAACTTATAGTCTTTACAGGTCTATCTGGAAGTGGTAAAAGTACCTTAGCTTTTGATACTCTTTATGCAGAAGGTCAAAGAAGATATATTGAATCCCTAAGTAGTTATGCTAGACAATTTTTACAAAAAACTGGAAAACCAGATGTTGATAAAATTGATGGTCTAACTCCAGCAATAGCAATAGACCAAAAAACAACTTCTAAAAATCCACGCTCTACTGTTGGGACTGTAACTGAAATATATGATTATTTACGTCTTTTATATGCAAGAATAGGAATACAACATTGCCATCTTTGTGGTAAAGAAATTACCCAAATGACTCCTCAAGATATAATTAATGAAGTACTTAAACTACCTGAGGGAGCTAAAATAATCATATATGCTCCACTTGTAAAAGAAAAAAAAGGTGAATTTGCTGACTTAATTGAAAAGCTAAGAAAAGAAGGCATTATTAGAGCTTATATAAATGGTACAATTGTTAGACTTGATGAAGAGATTGAACTTAAAAAGACAAAAAAACATACGATAAAAGCAGTAATTGATAGAGTAATAGTTAAAAAAGAAAATAAATCAAGAATTGCTGAAGCAGTAGAAAGAGCACTTAATAAAAGTTTTGGTGAAGTTGAAATTGAAATACTTAATGCAAAAGAGCTAGGACTTGATAGAGATTTTATTCACTATAGCGAACATAATGCATGTTTTGATTGTAAAGTAAGCTTTGAAGAGCTAGAACCAACTTCTTTTTCATTCAATTCACCTAAAGGCGCATGTCCAAAATGTGATGGACTAGGAGTTACATACACACTTGATATTGAAAAAGTAATAAAAGATAAGCCTCTAAATAAAGGTGCTATTCCACTAATTTGGGGATTTAATAAAAAATATTATCAAGAATTTTTTAAGGCATTATACAGTGAACTTGATATTGATATGAATAAAAGTTTTTATGATTTACAAGATTTTCAAAAAAAAGCAATTCTTAATGGAACTGCTTATGAAATTGAGTTTTATTATGGAAAGCATAAAATCTCTAAAAGATGGCCAGGACTACGTCAAATTGCACTTGATATGTATAAAGATGATGATTTAAGTGAGATAATGACTGAAAGTACTTGTCCTGCATGTAAAGGATTTAGATTAAGACCAGAGAGTCTTGCTGTAAAAGTTGCTGGAAAAACAATAGCTGAAATTATCTCTATGCCAATAGAAGAAGCTTATAAGTTTTTTAATGATGAGAAAAATTTTGAATACCTCTCAAGTCAAGAGAGAATGATAGCTGAGCCAATCCTAAAAGAAATTAGAGAAAGACTATTTTTCTTAGTAGATGTAGGACTAGGATATTTAACTCTTCATAGAGATGCAAGAACTATTAGCGGAGGTGAGAGTCAGCGAATTAGAATTGCATCTCAAATTGGAAGCGGTTTAACTGGAGTTATGTATGTTTTAGATGAACCAAGCATCGGACTACATGAAAGAGATACAATAAAACTTATAAATACCCTAAAAAACCTAAAAAATAAAGGAAATACCGTTATAGTAGTTGAGCATGATAGAGAAACAATACTTCAAGCAGACCATATTGTAGATATAGGTCCTGGGGCTGGGAAATTTGGTGGAGAAGTAATTTTTAGCGGAGATGTAAATTCTTTAATGAAAAGTGATACTCTAACTGCAAAATATTTAAGACGTGAGCTTGATATAAACTATAGAAAGGATAGACCTCAAAATGAATGGATAGAGATTAAAAATGTAAATATTCATAATATTAAAAACCTTGATGTAAAAATACCTCTAAGAAATTTAGTATGTGTAACGGGAGTTAGCGGAAGTGGAAAAAGTTCATTAATTTTACAAACCCTACTTCCTGTTGCAAGAGAAATTTTAAATCATGCTCATAAAATCAATAAAGTAAAAGGCGTAGAAATAACGGGTCTAAAGCAACTAGATAAAGTAATTTATCTTGATCAAAGTCCAATTGGTAGAACTCCTAGAAGCAACCCGGCAACTTATACAGGAGTATTTGATGATATAAGAGCACTTTTTGCTTCAACCCCAGAAGCTCAGCTTAGAGGCTATACTCCTGGTAGATTTAGCTTTAATGTAAAAGGTGGTAGATGTGAAGTATGTAAGGGTGAAGGACAAATAAAAATAGAGATGCATTTCTTACCAGATGTAATGGTAACATGCGAAGCGTGTGGAGGAAAAAGGTATAATGAACAAACACTTGAGATTAAATACAAAGGCAAATCAATAGCAGATGTACTTGAAATGAGCGTAGATGAAGCATATGAATTTTTTGAAAAAATCCCAAAAATAAAAAATAAATTAAAAACCCTAAAAGATGTAGGACTAGGTTACATTACTCTTGGACAAAATGCAACTACTCTTAGCGGTGGTGAAGCTCAAAGAATTAAGTTAGCAAAAGAGTTAAGCAGACGTGATACAGGAAATACTCTTTATATTTTAGATGAGCCAACTACTGGACTTCATTTTAAAGATATTGATAATTTAATGCAAGTACTTCAACATTTAGTAGATTTAGGAAATAGCGTAATTGTAATTGAACATAATCTTGATTTTATTAAAAATGCAGATTACATAATTGATATGGGACCAGAAGGCGGAAGTGGTGGTGGAAAAGTAATTGCTACTGGAAATATTAATGAAATTGTGACAAAATATGCTAATATTAGCTATACAGCAAAATATCTAAAAAAGGAACTTGAATTTTTAAAATAGAAGAGATTAAACATTTTTTTATAATTCCTTTTATTATAGGAATTCTTGGTGGATTTTCGGCTTATATTTTCAGGAAATTTATTAAATTTTTTTCTGAAGTATATAATGATTTAAATTTTTTACACTCAGATATTTTTTATCTTATAACGATGCCTACCCTTTTTCTTTTTTCTTTTTATATAATCAAAAATATTCCAATTAATCCCGAAAATGTATCAATTGATGAAATAGCAAAAAAAATAGCACTTACAAGAGGACATTTTTCTCCTTTAAAAGGATTAATAGTTTTGTTTCTCACTTCTATAAATATAGGTTTTGGTGCACCTGTTGGAAGAGAAGGCCCAATTGCAAAACTTGGAGGAGTAATTAGTGAAATATTTTTAAAGTTTATAAGAGCTGATAAATTAAACATTCAAATATACTTAAGTGCTGGGGTATCAAGTGCAATTGCGGCAACTTTTAATGCTCCATTAGCAGGAGTTATATTTGGTCTTGAAATTATTATAGGAAAAATAAATTCTTATATTTTAATACCATTAATTATTTCCACTACTACAGCTACATTAATATCAAGAGAATTTATAGGTAATTTTGCAGCATTTTATGTACCTCACTTGACATACAATCACTATTATCTATTTTTTTCTCCTTTTGAAGCTATTTTTTTTGGATTACTTGCAGTAGGTTTTTTACACTCTATCTCTTTTTTTAGAAATTTAAAAAAATTTTATTATAAAAAATGGGATAGAGTTGTATTAATCCTTGGTTTCATTGTAGGAATTTTAATAATAATAAGACCTGAAGTAAAAGGAGTAGGATATAACTATGTAGAAAATATTTTCCAAAATCAAGTTAGTTTTTTTGGTGCATTTTTCACTATGCTATTTAAATATATTGCTACTATTTTAAGTATTGGAAGCGGACTTTTTGGAGGAGTTTTGTCTCCAAGTATCGTAATTGGAGCTTTTGGAGGATATTTTTTTGGAGATTTTTTTCATTTTTTAGGGCTTGATCCAAGAGTTTTTGCACTTATTGGAAGCGCTGCAATGCTTAGCGGAATTACAAAATCACCTCTTAGAAGTTCCGTTATTATAATAGAACTTACCCAATCTTATCAATTTATTTTACCTATTCTTTTAACTTCGGCTATTACCAATTATTTAATATCCTTTTTTGAGCACGGATCTTATTTTAAAAGAGCTCTACTTCAAAGAGGAATTGATATAGAAGATGAAAATATTATAAATTTTTTTACTGTAGATAATTTAAAAAAATATATATTAAACATTAAACCTCTAAAAGAAAATGATACTTTTAAAACTATAAAAGATAGATTTCATTTTACATATGTTACTTATTTACCTGTAGTGGATGATGAAAATAAATTAGTTGGAATAATTTCTTTAAAAGATTTAAAAAGAAAAAAAGATAAAAAAATTGCAAAAGAAATAATGAGTAAAAAACCTTTTGCTATAACTCCAAACTCTTC
>JALVUH010000125.1 GCA_027035735.1 Nautiliaceae bacterium | reverse complement strand
CCTGCATCAATTAATGTATCAATAATTCCTTCATGCTCTGCTTGTTTGTAAATTCTTTGAGTTGCTGGAGTTACTATTAGTCTTACTCTTTTATGTACTTTTTTACCTTTTAGGATGTTTGCCGCAGTTCTAAGGTCACTAAGTGTTCCATTTGTACAGCTTCCAATATAAACTTGATGAATCTCAATATCATCTTTTACAGCTTCACTAATTGGTTTTCCATTGCTTGGCAGATAAGGATATGCTACAAGAGGTTCAAGTTTACTTACATCAATTTCAATAATTTGAGAGTATTTTGCATCTGGATCTGAGTAGTGAATTCTTGGCTCAGCTCTTAGAGGGTTGTATTTTTTTACTTCTTCTAAGAAAGCTTCAGTAATTTTATCATAAGCAATAATTCCGTTTTTAGCCCCAGCTTCAATAGCCATATTACATAAACTCATTCTATCATCCATTGGAAGATTTTCTATCGTATCTCCTGTAAATTCAAGTGCTTTATATAATGCTCCATCAACTCCAATTCTGCGAATTAGCTCAAGTATTAAATCTTTTCCATATACATGTTCACCTCTTTCGCCTTTAAATACTACTTTAATGCTTTCAGGCACTTTAAACCAGCTTTTTCCTGTAATCATACAAAATGCTATATCAGTACTTCCCATACCAGTAGAAAATGCTCCAAGAGCTCCATGAGTACAAGTGTGAGAATCTGCTCCAATGATTACATCACCAGGAACTACTAGCCCTTTTTCAGGAAGTAATCTATGTTCAATCCCCATATCTTTTTCATCAAAAAAGTTTTTAAGATTGTGCTCATATGCAAAATCTCTATTAATTTTTGCTTGATTTGCCGAAGCTATATCTTTTGGAGGGATGAAATGGTCTAATACTATTGCAAAATTATCAGGCTTTGCAAGTTTTTTAGCTCCGCTTTCTCTAAAAGCTCTAATAGAAATTGGAGTAGTAATATCATTTCCAATTGTCATATCAACATCACACATAATTATCTCACCTGGTTTAACCTCCCTACCTATATGCTCTGCAAAAATTTTTTCAGTGATTGTCATAGGCATTTTAATCCTTTTTTATTGGAATTATAGCTAATTTGATATAATAAAATAAAAAGGTTTATTAATGGCTAAACTTTTTATTTTTATAGGTATTGTTTTTATAGTTATTGGACTTATTTTGTACTTTTTTAAAGATTTTCCATTATTTCATCTTCCAGGAGATATTGTTATAAAAAAAGATAATTTTACTTTTTATTTTCCTATAACTTCTTCAATTATCATAAGCATAGTATTAAGTGCTATTTTTTATATTATTTCAAGGATTTTTCAATGAGACTTTTTATAGCTACTCCTATAACTTTGCCTATTTATGGAGCAATAAAACAAGATTTATCAAAATATATAAAAGGCAAATGGGTTGAGGGTTGGAATTTACATTTAACACATAAATTTATAGGAGAAGATGAACCGGATAAATATGAAATTAAGCTAAAAATTCCAGATAAAAAAATAAAGATAAATGGTATAGGAATGTTTGGAGATAAAATTTTGTATTTAAAGGCAGATATTGATGATAGTATAAATAGAGAAATTAATGAAAAATTTAATTTAAATAATGATAAACCATTTGTTCCTCATATTACGATTTGTAGGATAAAAGAGCTTAAAGATGGATATAAAGATGCTATTAAAAAATGGGAAAAAATAAATTTTGAAGTGCCTATTGAAGTTTATCTTTATAAATCTACCCTGACAAAAAAAGGACCTATATATGAAAAAATTTACAAATACTAAAGCAGTAGCTCTTAAATATAAAGCTTATGAAGATTTAGCCCCAAAAGTTATAGCTAAAGGAAAAGGAGAAGTTGCCAAAAAAATTATAGCTAAAGCTAAAGAATTTGATATTCCTCTTTTTCAAAATGAAGAGCTTGCCGATATGCTTTTAAATGTAGATGTAGGAGAAGAAATACCACCAAAAATGTATGAAACGGTTGTTGAGGTTTTTATTTGGCTTTATAAATTAGAAGAAAAAGCACAAATTAGTAAAAGATAAATTTAATTTTTAAATGGTGGAGATAACGGGACTCGAACCCGTGACCCCTACGCTGCCAGCGTAGTGCTCTACCAGCTGAGCTATATCCCCATTAATATTTCTTTTTCATAATTATATAATTTATATCGGGCATTTTTAAAGGCTTCTGATGTATTTATATCTATAATTTTATAAAGCTCTTCTAAAACTCTTGCACTCTCTTGAGCTCTTTTTAAGTTAGAAATGATTATATCTTTTAAATTTCCTCTTTGTAATTCATCTTTTGTGGAAGTTTTTAATATATCGTTGATAGAATCTCTGTGTTTTATTATTTCGTCATAATTAGGGATTTTAATATGTCTTAGATTTTTGAGTTCTTTTGCAATAGGAGAATTGTATTCGTATCTTAAAATGTCTTCAACTACTCTTATTCCTTCTTTAAATCTATTTAAATTAGCATCAATAGTGCGAAGAGGAAAATTACTCTTCACGATTTAAAAATCCTAAAATTTGAAGTAGTGAAATAAAAAGGTTTAGAAAATCAAGATATAGAGCTACTGCTGCTTCAACTTCATTTGTTACATTTCCTCTTATAATATTTTGAGTGTCATAAAGAATAAAGAAACTAAAAAGTATAGCTCCTACACTTGCTATTAATAATTGAAGCATTGGTAAATGTAAAAATATATTTAAAATTCCTGCTACTATTAAAATAATTAAAGAAATAAAAAGAATTTTTCCAATTGTAGTAAAATCTCTTTTTGTATTCATTGCAAAAATAGTGAGCCCTCCAAAAGCTACAGCTGTTAAAAGAAAAGCTTCACCAATTACATATCCCATATTTGCAGCTATAAACATTGCAAGAGTAGGTGATAGAGTAAAACCTGTCATAAATGTAAAAGCGAACAATAAAATCAAGTTGAGTGGAGTTTTGTTTTTTGCTATTAATAGAGCAAATAATAAAATAAATTCTAAAATTACGGCTCCCCAATATGTGAAAGTAAGGCTTCCTGTTACGGGATTTACCATATTTTGTACAAATCCCATACCTACATAAGCTCCAACGGCACCAGCTAATAAACTTCCTGCTAATAACTGATATACTCTTTTTACAAAAACATTAATGTTTTCAATTGGATGAGTTTGAGTATCTTCAAATGTTTTATTTATGTTAGAGCCGAAATCTTTTGATGAAAATTTCATTCAAATCCTTTTTTGTTTGTATTATATCTTAAAGAGCATTAATTATTCGTTAATTTGTTTGATATT
The DNA here is from genome assembly GCA_027035735.1 of Nautiliaceae bacterium. Taxonomy (GTDB): domain Bacteria; phylum Campylobacterota; class Campylobacteria; order Campylobacterales; family Nautiliaceae; genus JALTBU01. The sequence goes on along the minus strand of JALVUH010000125.1, from coordinate 3,148 downwards.
AAAATCAAAAAATTTACTTTGAAATCCATTAGGAATTTTAGCATATTGAATAGAAGCGGCATTTAGGTTATTTGCTTCTTGCCATAAAAGTCCTAAAGCATATCTAGGTTCTGGATAAATAGGATTTTTCAATTTTGCAAGTTCCATTAAAGCAATAGCATTGTTATGATGTCCAGCTCCTATGGCTGCGACTCCTGCATAATACAATGTATGAGAATCTGTTATGTTTTTATTATTTATTAAATCATTATAAATTACATAACTTTCTTCAAAATGTTTAGTATAAAAGTCTGCAAAAGCAAGTCTTTTTAAGACAGGAATAATATCAAAATTTTCCATTTGAGCTTTTTTAATTAATAACATTCTAATTCTTGGCATTAAACCAGAAATTTTTACGAAATCAAAAAACCAATCTCTTGGAAGTTTACCTCCGTAATAAAAATCATTTAAATAAGGGATTAAACTGTAATAAAATCCTTGGAATTTTACTGCAAGTTTATTAATAGGTAAATTTTTATTTTTTGCATAAAAATATAATAATTTGCTTATGAGATCGTTTTCAAAAATACTATTTAATTTTAGAGCTTCTGTTGTATAATCTTTATTAAAAATAGCTTTTATTGTCAAATCGCTTAAAAGCCATAAAGGTTTGTTTTTTTCGGGTTTTTCGCTAAAAGCTGCCATTGTTACTGTGTCATTATTGTATATTGCTAACATTGCTTGTATTAAAAAAGTTTTATTTGTAAGACTATCTTTAATAGAAGCTAATAAATAAGGGTTTTTAATATTTAATTTATCAGCTGCAAATAGTGCAAATACTCCACTTTCTAAGTCATAAGGATTTAGGTGATAAGCTCTTAGAAAATGCAAATATGCTTGTTTATAATCTCCTAATTGTGCAAAGGTCAAAGCTAGATTGTAATTTATGATATATGAATCTTTTCTTTTTTTGTAAAGTTTTTTAAAAGCTTTATTTGCTAAAAATATATGACCATTTAATGCTAATCTGATTGCTTTTGCTATTTTTAAGTTAAGATTTGATAAAAATGCACTATTTTTAAGAGATGTTTGTGCTTCTTGAATAGCTCCTAAAGGAATTCCGGCTATACCTTTTTGTAGATATTCAATTGTTTTATTCATATTTAAAACTTTATAAGGAGCATAATAAAAAAATAGATCATAAAAATCTTTTTTGTGTTTTAAAAATGTATTTGTAAATTCTTTTTGAGCAGTTTTTACATCAAAAAGAGATGGTTTAAGATATATATAAATTGGATAAATATTATTGTTTTTGAATTGTTTTAATATAATAGAAGCATTTTTATATTCTCCAAGTTTTAAATCAACTAAAGCTAAAGCAAATTTTCCAATAGGATTAGTCGTCTCTTTTAGATAATTTTTTGCTAGTTCATATTCCCCTATTTGAGCAAGCTCTAAACCTTTATATAAAGGATTTGTTTCATATTGTTGTGCGTGTGCAGGGTCTTTTAGATATTCATATATTGCAGAGAGTAGTTTATTAGGATTGTAATCGGTGGGTATTTTTAAAGCTGGAATTGTTTCATATTCATATCCCTTGTAATACATTACAACGGCATAATAATAAGGATAATTTTTATTTTTTGCAAGTTCTGGTAAATATAGATATGCCAAGTTTGTGTAATATTTAAAAAGAGATTTGTTATTTAGCATTAAAGCCGCATAAGCGGCATCTATTGCGCTAAGAGTTCTTGAGTCTTTATTTTCTATTGCTTTTTGGAAATATTTTAAGGCTGTTTTATAATCTTTTTCTTGGAGTTTTATTACTCCTAAATTATAATAGGATAAACTCTCAGAATAGGTGGCTATTTTTTCTAAGAGTTTAAGAGCTTCTTCTTTTTTTCCGCTTTTGTATAAAATATTTGCTTTTTTTATTAAAATTTTTAATTCATCTTTAGGTATTGCTTTTTTTTCAAGTTTTTTTACTATCTGTTCTACATTAAAATTTTGATTGTTTTCTCTTTTTTTCTTCACCACTACAAGTAATAACAATAAAAGCATTATTAATACTAAAAGCAATAAAGCTATGATAATATATATTTTTTTATTGTCTTTTTTATCTTCTTCTTCTATTATTATTACATTTTCTTCAGCCAATATTTACCTTATAGATATTTTTGTAAAACTTTTGGAATTTCTATTTTCCCTTCTTTTGTTTGATAATTTTCCATAATTGCTACTAGTGTTCTACCAACTGCCAAAGAACTTCCATTTAATGTATGAACAAGTTTGTTTTTTTTGCCTTCTTTGTATCTTATTTTTCCACGTCTAGCTTGAAAATCTCTTGTATTTGAAATTGAGCTAATTTCTCTATATTTGTTTTGAGATGGAATCCAAACTTCTAAATCTATTGTTTTTGCGGCACTAAAGCCAAGGTCTCCAGTGCAGAGCATTACTTGTCTATAAGGAAGATTTAATTTCTCAAGAGCATGACTTGCACATTTTACCATCTCTTCAAATACTCTATCGCTATCTTCAGGTTTTGTAATTGCTACTAGTTCAACTTTATCAAATTGATGTTGTCTTATCATCCCTTTTGTATCTTTACCGTGACTTCCAGCCTCTTTTCTAAAACAAGGAGTATATGCTGTGAGTTTTATAGGTTCTTCTAAATCAGCAATAATTTCATCTCTAAAAAGATTAGTAAGAGGCACTTCAGCTGTTGGGATTAGGTATAAATTTTCATTTTCTATTTTAAATAAATCATCCTTAAATTTTGGAAGTTGTCCTGTAGCTGTCATTGTTTCACTATTTACTATAAATGGAACATAAACCTCTTCAAATCCATATTCTTTATTGTGTTCTAAAAAAAAGTTTATTAAAGCTCTTTCAAGTCTTGCTGCTTCACTTTTTAAAACTGTAAAACGACTTTTGGCTAATTTTACTCCTCTTTCAAAATCAAGCCATCCTAGTTGTTTGCCTAGTTCATCATGGCTTTTTGGTTCAAAGTCAAATTTTGGAATTTCACCAACTCTTTTGATTTCTACATTATCTTCTTCACTCTCTCCTATTGGGACATCTTCATCTGGGATATTAGGAATATTTAGTGCTTTTGAATATAAATTTTCTTCTATTGTTTTTAATTTTTCGTTTAATTCTTCAATTTTAT
>JALVUH010000124.1 GCA_027035735.1 Nautiliaceae bacterium | reverse complement strand
CCAAACTCTTTAACTAAATCTCTTACATTAACTCCATCTATTTCACTTCTAACTTTTTGAGTTTTAAGAGGACTTCCATATTTGCTTGCCATTGTAAAATCTACTTTTATAATCACCGGTTTTTCATATTTTTTACTCATTTTATCTCCTTACAGTTCTTTTTTGCTTATTAATGTTGTAAAATCTTTAAAATCAGCCATAGTCTCTTCTACATATCTTATATACATTTTCTCAAGCGGATAATCATATTTTTTTTCTACTTTTTCACCTTGAATAAGTTTTATCATCATCTCAGGCAGATTAATCCCAAGCATTGTGGCAAAATGCACCCATGCTGGAAATCTTGGATTAATTTCTATTAAATAGATATCTTTTCCATCACTCATAGCTTCAAATTCAAATGCACCTCTCCAACCAATTGTTTCTACAAATTTTTTGCTAACTTCAAAAAGAGCTTTATTATCAATACTTACAGCACTCCACACTTTTCCAAGCTCTGTGGTTGAGAGTTTTTTAATACCAACTCCTGCTATTAGCTCTTTTCCATCCCCAAGTCCTACATAATTAATTTCAACTCCACTTATTACCTGCTGAGCTAAAAGTGGAAATCCCCATTCATTAGAAATTTTATAGTAATATTCAATCGCCTCATCAAGATTATAAGCTTTATACGCTTTATAATAATTCCCTTTTACCATTATTGGAAATCCAAGAGTTCTTGTTGCAAGAATCAAATCATCAAGAGATGTAATTTGAATAGTCTTTGGATGTTTTACTCCGAGTTTTTTGCTAAATTCTGGCAATTTGCTTTTATCTCTCATTTCAAAACATTCTAAACTTGGCAGATAAGTTTTAATTCCAAGTTTTTCAATCTCATTTTGATATTTAATATATAAAGGAAGTTCCGCATCAAGAGTTGGAATAATAGCTTCAATATTTGATTTCTCTTTTATATAAGAAATTCTTTGTTTAAATTCTTCATATCCTAAACTAGGATAAGGCATTAGATAGACTTTTTCAAAAAGCCCTTGATAAATTCCTGGCTCATTTGCATCATAACTAAGGCCAATTAAATTATGACCCTTTAAACTTTTAGCAACACCAATCCCTGGAGCTGGGTTATCTGTATTATTTAATCCACTTATTGCTATTTTCATTGAATAAGTCCATAAACTTTAAGTTTAATAAAAAAATCTTCTACATCAGCATACGCTTCACCCCAGCTCACGTCAAATTCATCTGATATTATTTTTACAATATCTTCTTTACTTTTTCCTTCTTTAATAAGTTCAATTATTCTTTTAGCAGTCTCATTCACTTCAAAAGAAATTCCAAGTGATGGAATAAATCCTACATTATTTTCATCAATTACCATTTCATCTAATAGCATTACAACTCCTTTTTTTAGAATTGTAATGCTTATTGGTTAATGAATTGTTAACAAGGTCTTACATATCCACCTTTAACCCCATATTTAGAAAATACTATTTGCCATACTTGATTAATTCTTGCCTTAAAAAATGCCGCAGATGAAAGAAGATAAAATTTCCACATTCTAAAAAATCTCTCATCATACTTATCTTTTAATTCATCCCAAGAATTTACAAAATTTTTATACCAACTCATAAGTGTTGGATAATATTCATATCCTATATTATGAATATCTTCTATTACAAATTGTCCCTCAGCCGCTTGGGAAATTTGCTTTAGAGATGGTAGCATTGAATTTGGGAAAATATATTTGTTAATCCATGGGTCACATGATTTTACACTTCTTAAAGAACCTATTGTATGGAGTAAAAAAAGTCCATCATCTTCTAAACATCTATTTACAACTTTCATAAACTCTTTATAATGTTTATATCCAACATGCTCAAACATTCCTACAGATACTACTTTATCAAATTTCTCTTTTACATCTCTATAATCACAAAGTCTAAATTCTAAATCTAAATTACCTTTATGTTCATTTGCATATTTTATCTGCTCTTTTGATACGGAAACTCCTACACCTTTTATTTTATATTTCTCAGCCATATACTTCAAAAGTCCTCCCCATCCACATCCAATATCAAGAACTCTATCACCTTCTTTTAACTGAAGTTTTCTACAAATCATCTCAAGCTTATGCTCTTGAGCTTCATCTAAATTTTTAGCTTCTGGCAAATCTCCACATTTTTTCCAATATGCACAACTATAAATCATCCTTTTATCAAGCATTTTTTCATATAAATCATTTCCTATATCATAATGAACTTTTCCTACTTCATAAGGGTCATGAGAAAACATTGATTTTAATTTATAAAGAAGCATTATTGGAGAGAATAATTTATCTTCTACATGATTTGTAAAAATTCTATAAAAAAATTCTTCAAGCTCATCTATTTCTATCCATTTATCCATATATGCTTCACCAAATCCAAGAGTTCCATATTTAAATACCCTCTCATAAGCTCTATTATCCAAAACTTTAATATCCCACGGATTATTTCCATTTATCTCTATTCCGGTCCCTTCAAGCAATTCCTTGGCTTTTTTTTCATAAGAAAGCATTATAACCCCTTTTTATTCTAATTATAACATTTATTTATAAATCACAAAAATACAAATTTTGCTATAATTTGAAAATAATAAAATAGGATTAATAACCTCTTAAAGGAATAATATGTCAAAAATGATTGAATTTAAAGACAATTGCGGTTTTGGAGTTATAGCAGATATTAAAGGAAGAGCAACTCATAAAATGGTAGAAGATGCTCTAACAGCACTTGAGAGAATGATGCACAGAGGTGCAATTGCAGCTGATGGGAAAAGTGGAGATGGTGCTGGACTTTTATTCTCAATGCCTGAGAAATTTTTTAGAAAAGTAGCAAAAGAGCATAGCTATGATTTGCCAGAAAAATTTGGAATTGGAGTTATTTTTCTTAAAAACGAAAATCAAAAAACGATAGTTGAAGAATTTTGTTTAAAAAATGATTTAAAACCTCTTTTTTGGAGAGAAGTACCTATAAATATAGAAGCTTTGGGAGAATTTGCTCTAAAAACTCTTCCAAAAATTTATCATCTATTTATTGTTCCAAATTCAATAATTGCTGTTAAAAGATTTGAAGAATTACTTTACTTAACAAGAAAAGAGATTGAAAATTTTATAGAAGATAGAGATTTTTATATTCCAACTTTCTCTTCTAAAAAAGTGGCATACAAGGGTCTTTTAATGCCAAATCATATTAAAGAATTTTATCCAGATTTGGCAGATAAAGATTTTGAAATTTATTTTGCCCTGTTTCATCAAAGATTTTCTACAAATACACTTCCTGAGTGGAGACTTGCTCAGCCATTTAGATTTATTGCTCACAATGGTGAAATTAACTCAATTCAAGCAAACAGAATTAATGCCCTAATTAAATCTGAGAGCTTAAAATCTCCTGTATTTAGCCAAGAAGAACTTCAAAGACTTCTTCCAATAGTTAGATTTGATGAAAGTGATTCTAGCTCTCTTGATAGAATGATGGAATTTTTAATTATGAATGGAATGGACTTTTTCAAAGCAATTAGAGCCCTTATTCCAATGCCTTGGCAAAATGCACCATATCTTGATAGTGAGCTAAAAGCTTTTTATGAATACTTCTCAACTCGCTTTGAAGCATGGGATGGACCAGCAGCTGTAAGTGTAAGTGATGGTAGATATATTGCAGTAGTGCTAGATAGAAACGGACTTAGACCTGCAAAATATGTAATCACAAAAGATGATAAAATTTTAATAGCTAGCGAATACGGTGTAATAGACATTGATGAAGATGAAATAGTTGAAAGAGGAAAGCTTCAATCAGGCCAGATGATTGGAGTTGATACAAAATTTGGAGTAGTTTTAAAAAATAAAGATATTGATGATTATTTAAAATCTAGCAATCCTTATACAAAATGGCTAAATGAAAATATGATTTACCTTCAAGAATATATTGAAAATCCATATTTAATTGATGAAAAAATTGATGTAAAAGAGCTAATCCCTAAACAAAGATATGCAGGTATTACAAAAGAGATGATAAATATTATGATTAAACCTATGATGCTTGAAGCAAAAGAACCAACAGGAAGTATGGGAGATGATACTCCACTTGCTTGTTTTAGTGATTATCCATTTAGAAGTTTTAATGATTTCTTTAGGCAAAAATTTGCTCAGGTTACAAATCCCCCAATTGATCCATTAAGAGAAAAAATTGTAATGAGTCTTAATACCGGATTTGGTGAAATCCATAATATCTTAGATGAAGCACCAGAACATGCAAAAAGACTTAAAACTACTTCACCAATTCTTACTCAAACAAAATATGAAGTATTAAAAAGTTTTGGAGATGAAGAGTCTCCTAGATTTGAAAGTGATTATAAAAACAAAACTTACTACACTCACTTCAAAGAAAATCTAAAAGAATCTCTTGAGAGATTAACAGATGAGATAGTAAAAGATGTAAAAGAAAATGGAGTTAGAATAATTTTCTTAAGTGATGAAAAATTAGATAAAGAGCATAAACTTCTTCCTATGGCAATGGTTATTGGAAGACTTCATAAAAAACTTCTTGATAATAAAGTAAGACACCTAACAAGCATAGTAGCAATTACAGGAGAAGTTATTAATCCTCACGATGCAGCTGTAATGATTGCTTATGGAGCGACTGCTATTTATCCATATCTGCTTTTTAAAACAGCTTGTGAAATTTGCGATGAAGAAGGAATAAGTAGAGATGATGCTTTATTTAATATCCATTCAGCTTTAAATAAAGGTATCTTAAAAATTATGTCAAAAATGGGTATTTCTACCATAGCTAGTTATAGAAACTCAGCACTATTTGATATTATAGGACTAAGCAAAGATATTCAAGAAGAGTGCTTTATAGGAAGCAAAACATTAATTCCAGGGTTAACTTATGAAGATATAGAAGAGAGAATTAATAAAAAACATAAAGAAGCATTCAAAGAAGAAAAGCTTCCAGCTGGAGGAGTTTATAGATTTAGAAGAAATGAAGAATATCATGAAGTAACTCCACCTGTTGTAAAAGCATTTACAAAAATGGTAGAAGATGGAAGTAAAGAAGCTTATGAAGAATTTAAAAAACTTATAGAAAATAGACGCCCAACTTATATAAGAGATTTACTTGAAATTAAATCAGACAAAAAACCTATTTCAATAGATAAAGTAGAGCCAAAAGAAAATATTATTAAAAGATTTATTGGTGCTGCTATGAGTATTGGAGCTTTAAGCAAAGAGGCTCATGAAGCAATAGCTGAGGCTATGAATAGACTTGGAGCTAAAAGTAATTCTGGTGAAGGTGGAGAAGATAAAATTAGAAACAAAACTATTAAACAAAGCAAAATCCGCCAAGTTGCATCTGGTAGATTTGGAGTTACACCAGAATACCTTGTAAATGCAGAAGAAATTCAAATAAAAGTAGCTCAAGGTGCAAAACCTGGTGAAGGTGGACAACTTCCAGGATTTAAAGTAACTACATATATTGCAAAACTAAGACACACTACTCCTGGAAAAACTTTAATTTCACCACCACCACATCACGATATTTATTCAATTGAGGATTTAGCTCAGCTTATATTTGATTTAAAACAAATCAATCCAAAAGCAAAAATTAGTGTTAAATTAGTTTCAACTGCTGGAGTTGGAACAATAGCAGCAGGTGTTGCAAAAGCATATGCTGATAAAATTACTATCAGCGGAGCTGAGGGTGGTACTGGTGCAGCACCTATTACTTCAATTCGTCACGCTGGTAATCCTTGGGAACTTGGACTTATTGAAGCTCATAATGCTCTTAAAGAAAATCATCTAAGAGAATATGTAACGCTTGAGACTGATGGTGGGCTTAAAATAGGAAGAGATGTAATTATTGCAGCCTTACTTGGTGCAGAAGAATATGCATTTGGAACTGCTTTAATGATGGCAGTTGAGTGTATTTTCTGTAGAAGTTGTCAAACAAATAAATGTCCAAAAGGAATTACAACTCAAGATGATGAATATAGAAAAAAATTCACTGGAAGCGTTGAAAAAGTTATCAATTACATAGAAAACTTAGCTGAAGATGTAAGAGAATGGCTTGCAAAACTTGGATATGAAAGTTTAGAAGAACTTATAGGAAGAAACGATTTATTAACTAAAAAAGATATAGAACTTGCTCATAAATTTGATTTATCTTGTCTATTTAGACAAGTTGAAGGTATTAATGTTAAAACAAAAGAAAATGAACCATTTGATAAGAATACTTACGAAAAAGAACTTCTAAATCAAGTATATGAAACAATCAAAAATCCAAATCACAAATCTGTTGTGAATGCAAAAATATGTAATTTAAATAGAAGTTTTGGAGCATTAACTAGCGGAGTAATTGCAAAATATTATGGAGATGAGGGACTTCCTGAAGATAGTATTGTTTATAATCTTGAAGGTGTTGCAGGACAAAGTTTTGGTGTATTTTTAAGCAAAGGAATGACT
>JALVUH010000123.1 GCA_027035735.1 Nautiliaceae bacterium | reverse complement strand
CCAAATTATCATCAATAAAGAGCTAAAATAGCTCTTTTACTATCTCAAATCTATTAGCAGTCATTATATGAATTTTTGGATGTTTTTTTAAAAGTTTTTGAAATAGATTACGACTAAGTTCAAGTCCTACTTTTTTTTCTTCTTCAGCTGATATTTTATGAGCTTTCATAAGTTTTTCTATCCATTCATCTGGGACATAAATTCCTGGTACATGAGAGTGTAAAAATTGAGCAGTTTTTAGACTCATCATAGGGAAAAATCCTAAAACTATTTCAAATTCTTTTCTCTCATCATTAAATTCATTTCTTATTTTATCTCTAATTTCAAGCATTTTATTAACTATTTCTAAATCATATACAGGTTGAGTAATTACAGCTTTTGCATAGTTTTTTATTTTTTTATAAATTTTTCTTTCAATTGTTGAGAAATTTTTAGCATAAGAGTTGCTAACTACAAAAGGGGTTATTGGTTTTGGTTTTATTTTGAATTCTTTACCACTATAATCCATTCCGTTATTAAAAGCTCTAATTATCTGTAAAAGCAAAATACTGCTTCCTTCTACTACTCCTTTTACATTAGGTTGGTCTGACATTTTTGCAGGGTCTCCTGTTAGAGCTAAAATATGTGTGACTCCTAAATCATTTGCTCCAAGTAAATCGCTCTGAAGTGCTATTTTATTTCTATCTCTCATACTCATTGTTGCAATTACAGGTTTTTTGAATTTTTCTTGAAGTCTAAAAGCTGCTATTATGGAGTTGTATTTAAGTTTACTTAGGGGACAATCAGTTGTGGAAAAGCCATCAATATATTTTAATGCTCCACTTTTTTCAATTTTTTCAAGCATAGGATTTAAGGTTGGAAGTTTTGGAGGTGTTGTCTCAAGGGTTATAATTTTATCTTTTAATTTTTGAATAAGCATAAATTCCCTTTTTGATGAAATTTTAATATAATTTTTACAAAAAAGGCAGTTAATGATTTTAATGATAGATAATTATGATTCTTTTACGTACAACATTGTTCAATATTGCCTTGAACTTGGTGCTAATTTAAAAGTTATAAGAAATGATGAAATGAGTGTAGAAGAAATTAAAAAATTAAATCCAGAAAAAATTATAATATCTCCTGGTCCATCAACTCCAAAAGAAGCTGGAGTGAGTGTAGAAGTTATTAAAAAAATTAATAAGCCAATTCTTGGAGTTTGTCTTGGACATCAATCAATTGCTTATGCGTTTGGAGGTGAGGTAGTTAGAGCAAAAAATTTAATGCATGGAAAAACTTCAAATATTAAAATAACAAAAAAAGATGATATTTTTGAAGGATTGCCTGAAAGTTTTAGAGTTACAAGATATCACTCTTTAGTAGTTAATCCAAAAAATTTACCAGAAAATATAATTCCAACATCCTATAGTTTGGATGATAATGAAATAATGTCTTTAAGAATTAAAGATAGACCGATTTATGGAGTTCAATTTCATCCTGAATCTATTATGAGTGAATATGGTAAAGAAATCATTAATAATTTTTTAAAATTATGAAATATATTTTTTGGCCTATAATTTTTATTTATTATCTGTTTTTATATTGGTACGGAATTCATTTTTTATCTTTTTCTATAATAGAAGCTGCAAGCATTGATAAGTTTTATATTCTTAAAGTTATTTTTAATTTATTTCATATTAATAATGATTTTATTCTCAGATTAATACCTTTGGTGTTTTCATTTTTTTCTTTAATCTTATTTTTAGATTTAAGCGGGATTTATTTAAAAAGTAAATATAAATATTTTTCAACTTTGATTTTTATTTTTATTCCTGGATTTATTATCTCAAGTATTATTATAAATAAATCAATTTTTTTAATATTTTTTACTCTTCTTTATATTTATACTTTTAAAAAATATAAACTTATTTCTTATATTCTTTTAATTTTTTATGTATTTATTGACTATAGTTTTATTGCTTTATATTTTGCATTAATTTTCTATGCCATTTATAAAAAAGATACAAAACTTTTGATTTTTTCTCTTATTTTATTAGCAGTTAATGCAAATTATTTTGATTATAAAATTCATGGTAAACCAAAAGGATATTTTTTAGATGTATTAGGAACTTATATTCTTATTTTTTCTCCATTTGTATTTGTTTATTTTTTATATACTATATATAAAGGTTTTTTTTTAAAAAAAGATGTTTTATTTTTTATAGGAGCTTTTAGTTTTTTACTTTCAATAATTTTATCTTTTAGACAAAGAATAAAAATAGATGATTATGCTCCTTTTGTATTGCCTTATGTAATATATATGATTAAGGTATTTTTGAATTCTTATAAAGTGCGACTTCCAAGATTTAGAAAAAGTTATAAATTACTTTTTGTTTTTCTTTTTTTTACTATGATTATTTTTGATATTGCACTTTTTTTAAATCAATATACTCCAGCTAGAAATTTAAGTAATAGTTTTTATTTTATAAAAAATTTAGCAAAAATTTTAAAGAAAAGAGATATTAATTATTTAAAGTGCAATAATGAATATCTCTGTCAATCTTTAAAATTTTATGGAATTAAATTGGGAAACAATTATTATTTAAATTATTCAATTAAAAGAAATAAAGTTTCAATTTTTCACAATAAAAAAAAGATTTTAGACATTAATGTTTCAAATCTTAACACTTTAAAAAAATAATATCAGTTATAAATAAAAATTATAGAAAAGTTAAATTTATTAATGATACAATTTTCAAAATAAAATGTAAGGAGTATTAATGGCTCAAAAACCTATACGTGAATATGATGGTAAAAGACTTTTTAAAGAAAATTGGGATAAATATTTCAGTGGACTTAATTATCCTTTTGAAAGTGTTTTAGTAAGAAGTGGAGAAGAGTTAAAAGAAAAAGCAAATGAACCTGGGTATGAATGGTTAAAAGAAAAACCTCTTGTTGCTAAACCTGATATGCTTTTTGGTAAAAGAGGTAAAAATAATTTAGTACTTTTTAAAGTGAATAAACCTGGTGATGTGACTTTAGAAGATGCAGCAAAATGGATTGATGAAAAAAGAAGTGGAAAAGTAAAATTACTAAGTGGACAAGAAGGGGAACTTACTCATTTTATAGTAGAACCTTTTACACCACATACTGAAGAAGAAGAATATTATATAGCAGCAACTACTCTTGATGAAAATTATGATGTACTTTATATGTCTGCTCATGGTGGTATGGAAGTAGAAGAAAACTGGGATAAAGTAACAGAAGTTAAAATTCCAATTGATGCAACTGATGAAGAAATTGAAAAATTAATTAGAGAAAATATCCCAGCTGATATTCCAGAAGATAAAAAAGAAACTTATGCAAAATTTGCAATTAATTTTTATAAATTTTTTAGAGACTTAAACTTTGCATACTTAGAAATCAACCCTGTTGTTATTGTTGGAGATAATGTATATCTACTTGATTTAGTTGCAAGACTTGATGATACAGCAGGATTTTTAATGAAAGATAAATGGGGCGATATAGAATTCCCAACACCATTTGGTATGCCAGAAAAATCACCAGAAGAAAAAGCAATTGCAGAAGCTGATGCAAAAAGTGGTGCTTCACTTAAATTAACTGTTCTTAATCCAAAAGGAAGAATTTGGACATTAGTTGCAGGTGGTGGTGCTTCAGTTGTTTATGCTGATACAATTGCAGATCTTGCAGGTGGAGTAGAAGAGCTTGCTAATTATGGTGAATATTCAGGTGGTCCTACAACTGATGAAACAAGATTTTACACAGAAACAGTACTTGATCTTATGACAAGAGAAAAAGACCCTAAAGGTAGAGATAAAATTTTAATTATTGGTGGTGCTATTGCAAACTTTACAGATGTTGCAAAAACATTTACAGGAATTATTCAAGCATTTGAAAAATATGCAGACAAAATGAAAGATGTAGGTGTTAGAATTTATGTAAGAAGAGGTGGACCAAACTATGAAAAAGGTCTAAAAGACATTAAAGAAGCAGCTGAGAGACTTGGACTTCCAATTAAAGTATTCGGACCTGAAACTCATATTACTGATATTGTAAGAATGGCACTTGAAGAAGACAAAAAAGGAGCGAAATAATGGCTAATGAATTATTTACAAGGGATACACAAGCAATATTTTGGAATAATAATAAATCTGCAATTCAAAGAATGCTTGATTATGATTATATAATTCAAAGAGAAAAACCATCTGTTGCAGCTATTGTAGCTCCAACTAGTTCTAATAAATTTGAGAAATTTTTCTTTGGAACTGATGAAGTTATGATTCCAATTTACAGAAGCACAGCAGAAGCTGTTAAAAATCATCCAAATGCTGATGTATTACTTAACTTTGCTTCATTTAGAACAGCTTATGATGTAACAAATGAAGCTCTTGATATGGATCAATTTAGAGTAATTATGATTACAGCTGAGGGTATTCCAGAAAGACTTGCTAGACTTATGAATAAAAAAGCTCGCCAAAAAGGTGTAACTATCATTGGTCCTGCAACAGTTGGTGCTATTGCTCCAGGTGCATTTAAAGTAGCAAATATTGGTGGTACTATTGAAAACATAGTGAAATCAAAACTTCATAGACCTGGAAGTGCTGGGCTTGTAACAAGAAGTGGTGGTCTATTTAATGAACTTAGCAATATTATTGCTAGAAATGCAGATGGTATTGCAGAAGGTGTTGCTATTGGTGGTGATAGATTTGTTGGTTCAACTTTTATTGATCATATGCTTAGAATGGAAAAAAATCCAAAAATTAAATATATGATTTTACTTGGTGAAGTTGGTGGTAGAGAAGAGTATAAAATTATTGAAGCAATTAAAGAAGGTAAAATTACAAAACCAGTAATTGGTTGGTGTATTGGTACTATTGCTAAACATTTTAGTAGCGGTGTTCAATTTGGACATGCAGGTGCATCTGCAAATGCAGAAGAAGAAACTGCAGAAGCTAAAAATAGAGCAATGAGAGAAGCAGGAATTCATGTGCCAGATAACTTCAATGATTTACCTCATGTAATTAGAGGAGTTTATGAAGAATTAAAAGGTAAAGGTATTATTCAAGATATTCAAGAACCAGAAGTTCCACCAATGCCAGAAGATTATTCTAAAGCTCTTGCAGCAGGAAAAATTAGAAAACCAAGAAACTTCGTATGTACAATCAGTGATGACAGAGGAGAAGAAGCAGTATATGCTGGAATTCCAATTAGCCAAGTTGCAACTCCAGATACAGGATATAGCATAGGTGATGTTATTTCACTTTTATGGTTCAAAAAAAGATATCCTAAATGGGCAACAGATTTTATTGAAACAGTAATCAAAACAGTAGCAGATCACGGACCAGCAGTTAGTGGTGCTCATAATGCTAAAGTTACAGCAAGAGCTGGAAAATCTGTAGTTGAAAGCTTAGTTACAGGATTACTTACAATTGGTCCAAGATTTGGTGGTGCTATTGATGGTGCTGCTAAATATTTTAAATATGCATTTGATAATAATATGTCACCAAAAGAGTTTGTTGCATATATGAAAAAACAAGGTATTCCAATTCCTGGAATTGGTCATAGAATCAAATCAGTAAGAAATCCAGATAAAAGAGTTGAAGGTCTTAAAAAATATGCAAAAGAATTTTTCCCAGCAACTCCATTACTTGAATATGCATTAGAAGTTGAAAAAGAAACAACTTCTAAAAAAGAGAACTTAATTTTAAATGTTGATGGAACTATTGGAATTTTAATGGTAGATATGTGGAGAGCATTAGGATATAGTGAAAAAGAAATTGATGAATTTATTGAAAGTGGTACATTAAATGCATTCTTTATTTTAGGAAGAAGTATTGGATTTATAGGTCATGTACTTGATGAAAAAAGACTTGGTATGCCTATGTATAGACATCCATGGGATGATATTTTATATCAAGTTGAAAAAGCTGAAGAAATCAAATAAGAAGGTTAGTTTGAAACCTTCTTTTACTCTTTTAGAACTTGTAATAGTTATTATCTTAATAGCAATATTAGCTTTTAGTATTAATATTTCTATTCCAAATGATAAATTACAATTAGCTACGGATTCTTTAAAAAGGTATTTAAACTATACTCATTCTTTAGCTCTTAAAGATGATAAATTTATTCCAATTCCAGACAATTCTTCAGAAAACAATGAATCAAAATATTGGTTTAGAAGATTTTGGCAGTTAAAACTTGGAAAAACTACAAAGAATACTTTTTTTATTCAAGTATATACTGATTCAGATTTAAATGGAAGTATTAGTGTTAGTGATTATGCAAAAGATCCTTTAACAAATAAATATATAAATGGAAATTATAATTCATTAACATCAGATCCTGATGCTAATTTATCTCATTTTAATATTACAAATATTATTTATATGTATAAAGATAAAACATATAATCTTACTACTAGAGGATTACATATTTATTTTGATAATTTTGGAAATGTATACATTTCCAAAAATAATAATGGAGAAGTTAATATATTTAAAAATATGAGATTA
>JALVUH010000122.1 GCA_027035735.1 Nautiliaceae bacterium | reverse complement strand
TTTGCATAGTTATAATTGTCTATTAACACACTTATTTTCATTTTGATTTTAATCCTTTAATATATCTAAAAATTCATTTTTAGAATTTTTCCATTTTTTGTGTTCTTGCCATAATCTATAAGTCATCCAACGATACATTTCTCTATACTCTTTATTTTGACAAATACAATTAATTGTTTGTAACCATTTTTCTTTACAATTTGGTAAATTTTCTATTTGTGCAATACATTGTAAAATCTCTTTTTCATTGATATTTTTATTATGTTTTTTATAAACTTCAAACATTAATTTGTTAAAAGAGATATTTTTATTTATGTTTTTGTTGTCAATTTCAAAAGCTTTAAAAAATACTTCAGGTTTTTCTTCTAAGATTTCTTTTTCTATAAATTCATAATCATATTTACAATTAATGATATGTTTACTTTGAATAACTATTCCATGTCCTTTTTCATGATATTCTTCTTGAGAAATTCCTTGAGGAAGTGGATATGTATTAAGCCATATATCAATAATCCATCCAAACATATGAGGGTCAACTTGACCTGTAAAAACTACTCTTTTTAAATCAATACCAACTTCTTTCATTAATTTTTCTACTTTTTTTTGATTTCCACTTCCACATGCTAAATATACAGTATTTGGATTTTGTTTCATAATTTCTGAAATTACTTTTAAATATTCTTCACTTTCAAGTTTTATAAGTCTTCCAATAGTTCCTAAAAATATCGTCTTTTTTC
The DNA here is from genome assembly GCA_027035735.1 of Nautiliaceae bacterium. Lineage (GTDB taxonomy): Bacteria > Campylobacterota > Campylobacteria > Campylobacterales > Nautiliaceae > JALTBU01. Next base: position 28,798 of record JALVUH010000122.1, on the reverse strand, counting down.
CAAATTGATTTAGCAATGTTTCTTTTAAAATTTTTGCCTTTTGTTTAGATTCTTCAGATCCTATTAAAAATTCTTCTGCCATATTTACATTAAATATTTCCCATTTAAATTCTTTACATTCTTGCTCAAAATGAGAAATTTTTTTGTCAATATTGGGAATATCAAAAGCACAGTTTCCATGTGACCAGAAAATCTGTTTTGGAGCTGAGCGGTTTGTAATAAGAAAATTATTTATATCATACCCACTTGCCATTGTGATTAGATAATCAATTTTATCTTTAATAATTTCTTCTCTTATTTCAATAGCTTTTTTTAAATGATCATAATATACATTTTCAAAATTGTGACTAAAAATTTTATTTACATATGGATATAATGCATTAATAATTCTTTGCTCTTCTGGATCTTTATCACAATAATTTAGAGAATAAATGTATATTTCATACTCTTTAGAAATTTGAGATAATTTTTTAATTAAAGAATACATTACCATAAAAGGAGAATTTAATACCAATCTATCAAATATAAATCCGATTTTTTTCTTTTTATTTGAGATTCTTTTTTTAATTTTGGATAAATTTAAATTTTTCCCTATCTTATGATAAAATTTACTTGCAGGAATTTCTACTTTTTGATTGAAATTTTTCCATTCTTCAATTGTTTGAATATTATTTCCATATGTATGATAAATTACAAAATGAAGAGGCATTACTTTTGTTATATCTTCTTTTTTTATTAATTTATAAAGAGCATTGGTCATATCTTCAAATAGATTTAGCCATTTTTTATTATTATAAAAGTTTTTATTTGACCATATTAAAGGTAGTATATTTTTTATTTGATAAAAAGATGGATTATTTAAAATTTCTTTAATAGCTTCAAAAGTATCATCTTCATTATAATTTTCATAAACTATAAAGTTTATAGCTTTTTTAGCTTCTTTATTTTTATAGGCTTCATATATATTAAAATCCAAAGTTCTTTTTATAAAATTAATTAAAGCTTGTTTTTTATTGGAAAGAGATTCTAAAATAAATAAAAGATTATTTAAAAGATATTTTTCATTTAAAGATGCATTAGAATAGTAATTATTTAAAGTATTTATTGTTTTTTTTATAATAGTATCTTCGCTTTTACAATCATAAAAATATATATTTAAATTAGTTTCAGGAATATCTCCGTTTTTTAATTTAGAAATAATATATTCTATTAAATTTTTACAATCCATTTTATTCCTTAAAATTTTCAAAAATTATAACAAAACTATTAAAAAAAAAATTTTTTTAACCGATATATTATTGAAGTGGCAAGGAAGCCGCTAAAAAACTAAAAGGAGTTAGTTATGGGTTTAAGAATTAATACAAATGTAGCTGCATTAAATGCTCATGCTGCATTAATGGAAACAAACAGAAAATTATCAGATGCTCTTGAAAAACTAAGTACAGGTCTTAGAATTAACAAAGCTGCAGATGATGCATCTGGACTTCAAATTGCAGATTCTTTGAGAGATCAAGCTCAAAGTTTAGGGCAAGCTATTAGAAATGCAAACGATGGTATTGCTATTATGCAAATTGCTGATAAAGCAATGGATGAACAAGTTAAAATTCTTAATACTATTAAAGTAAAAGCTACAGAAGCAGCACAAGCTGGTCAAACAAGTGATACAAGAAAAGCTATTCAAGAAGATATTACAAAACTTATGGACGAATTGGATAATATTGCGCAAACAACTTCATACAATGGAAAAAGTTTGCTTAGTGGAAGTTTTGTTGATCAAAAATTCCAAATTGGTGCATATTCAAATGAAACAGTAACAGCAAGTATTGGGGCAACTGATTCTGCTCATATTGGAAATACAAGATTTGAAACAAGTGGATTTATCAAAGTATCATTAGGAGCTAATGCTTTAAAAAGTATTAGATTAAAATTCGTTTCAGTTGATGGTAAAAAAGATATTACACTTGAGAGTGTAAAAATTTCTACAAGTGCAGGAACTGGAATTGGTGTTTTAGCAGATGTTATTAATAAAAACTCTAACTTAACAGGTGTTAGAGCTAGTTGGCAAGTTATTGGTACTGGTGCAAATGAAATTGCTTCAGGAACAATTAAAGGTCTTACAATTAATGGTGTTAATATTGGTGATATTACAGTTCAAAAAGCAGATGCTAATGGTAACTTAGTAAATGCTATTAATGCTGTTAAAGACCAAACAGGTGTTGAAGCATATGTTGATGAACAAGGAAGACTAAATCTTAGAAGTGTAGATGGTAGAGCTATTAATATTTCTACTGCTTCAAGTGCTGCAGTACTTGGAGGAGGAAGTTTTGCGACAGCAAGTGCTGGTGCTGGAAAAGATGTAATCGTTGGAAGACTTACATTTACAAGACTTGATGCAAGAGATATTAAAGTTAGTCTTGGTTCAGGTAGTGGAATTACTGCATTAAGTATAGTAGCATTAGCTGATTCTCAAGTAGCTCAAAAAACTATTAATTTAAGAACAATTAAAGGTCCATTTAGCGTAAATCAAGCAAGTGCAATTGGTGCAGCAGCTAACTCTTTAATTGCAAACGATATTAAAGCTGCAAGTGGAATCGGAGCAGGGGTTACAACTTTAAAAGGTGCTATGGCTGTTATGGATATAGCAGATAGTGCAGCTAAATTACTTGATAAAATTAGAGCTGATATTGGTTCTGTTGAAAATCAATTAACAGCTACAGTAAGCAACATTACAGTAACACAAGTTAATGTAAAAGCTGCTGAAGCTCAAATTAGAGATGTAGATTTTGCAGCAGAAACTGCAAAATTCCAAAAATACAATCTACTAGCACAATCAGGAAGCTACGCATTATCTCAAGCAAATGCAGTACAAAAAAATGTTATGAGATTACTTCAATAATTATTAGCCCTTTTTGGGCTTTTTATTTTCAAAAAATAATCTTTGACGCTATTTTTGTAAAATAAAAAGAATTAAAGAAGATTGTTTTCTTTTAATTCTTTTTCTATAGTAGGTAAAGCTCTTTGTATAACGATTTTTTGAGCGTTTATACTTCCGGCTAGCATAAAAAGCCACTCTTTATGATTCATAATCCAATCTATAAGCTTTGCTTTTTTTTCTATATCTGTTTTTGGATTTTGTACTTGAATTTTAGCTAAATCTGTTTCTTTATTTATTATATAAGAGGTAATAGTTTCTCCATAGGTAGCTAAAAATTCTTCTTTTTCAATTAATGTTTTTATTTTATCAATTTCTTTTGATAATTCTTGAAGATATTGAAAATTGATTTTATCTAATTCATTTTTTTGATTTAGTTCTACAAGATTATCAAATTCTTTTGCTACTTTTAAAAATACTTTTTCTACTTCTTTTTGTGTTTTATCTCCAATTTCTATCATTTTTAATACTTTATTATAAGCTTTTTGTAAATTTTTTATATATGTTTTATGTGTAGGGCTTTTTATGTGAATTTTATTTTTTTTAATTGGTTTTATTAATTTTTGAGTTATTTCTTTAAAGGGAATTTCTATTGCTCCTTCTATTCTTGCACCACCTTCTGTAGCGTTATAAGTTTTTATTCCTTGTTTTGATGTATATGCGATATCTTTTTCAAAAAAATTTTTAAACATATTCCATACTTTAGATGTTCTTACGATGCCATTTCCTCCATAAGCAGGGACATATAAGTCTGTTTCTTTATAATTTTCCATATAAGGATGTCCATCCGCATGACTTTTGCCTTCTTTAGAATAAGCTAAATCTTGACCTATTAAAATAATATTTTTAAATCCTAAAATATATGCTAATTCGTATGCCATATTAGCTGCACTCATTCCTACACCTAAATATCCATATTCATCTAAATCAAAATATCTATTATATGCAAAACTTCTCATTACTAATAATTTTTTTCCATATGAATTTTTTAGTACTTCTTCATGCTGAAGAGAGGCATGTATTGTAATGAATTTTTCTTGGAATTTTTTTGAAGTATTTTTAAATAAAGTTGCAGTCTCTTTTACTCTCTCAAGACTTGTAACGAAATCTGGAACAATATCCCATTTTTCAAGTATTGGCATTGAAGCATCAACACTTATTATTGTTACATAATCTTGAATTTGTTTAAGAAGAGGTAATTGTTTTGTAAGAGAAGGGCCTGTAGAGACTATAATTGCCACATCGGAATTTTTTTTGCCAACTAATGATTTAAAATAGGGTCTTTTAAGCATTTCTGGGAAATTTTTTATGGAATGTTCTAAGCCTATAAGAGTGTCAATAGTATCATTTCCATAATTTATAATTGCTTGTTTGATAGCTCTTAGAAAAGTTTCATTAACTCTTAAAATTTCATTTTTATATTTTTTCTCATAATAAGGAGTATTTATATGAAGTTCGTATGTTTTAACAAATAAAATAACATCTAAATCTGAAACAATATCTATTGCTTCTGGATATTTAAAATCTTCTTCTAAAAATAATAGTAGTTTTTTATTTATTATTTCTTCTGAAAAATCTATAAAGTTTAAAACTATGAATAAAATTTCTAGATTTGGTTCTATTACAATTATTTTTTTTCTAATAGGATTATCTAAAAGCATTTTTATTAAAATTCCATTTCCAATTCCAAAAAAGAATAAGATAGGGTATTTTATATATTTATTTTTAAATTTTTCATATTCTTTATTTATTTCTTCTAGAGGTTGAGTTTCATATAGAGGTAAAAAATTTTGTTTGTCTATTAAATTTAAATTTGCTTTATCATCTCCTTGTATTACTATTTCAAAATCTTTATTTGTTTTAATAGAGAATAATTTTGCTGCTAATATAGGATTTGTTTTTGTTAGAGCTTGTATATTTTTTTCAAAAATTTTAGACATTTATATCCTTTTTATTTTTATATCGTCATTTTCAAGCAAAAACTATACCTAATAATAAAAATATGCTAAAATAAAATAAAAAGGATAAATATTGTTTGATTTTTTTAAAAGAAAAAAAGAAAAAGAGATGGTAAAACCTCAAAGAGATCCTTTTCCTACTTATGATGAAGTTAAAAATTTAACAATTATTGATATAAGAGATGAAGAAGATATTGAGTATTATGGAAAGTATCCAAATTCTATTCATATTCCTTTTGATGAATATTTTGCTAGTAAACTTTTAATGCTTGATAAAAATAAAGAGTATGGTATTATGGATTTAAGAGGAGTGGATATATATGAAGCTGAAAAAATAGCAAAAGAAGTAGGGCTAAATGCTAAAGCTCTTAGAGGAGGGTTTTTTTATATAAGCGAAGTTTTGAACTATAAACCTATAAAGGAGGATAAATGAAAGTATATGGAATAAAAACATGCGGGAGTGTTAAAAAGGCTTTAAAATTTTTTAAAGACAAAGGAATTGAGTATGAATTTATTGATTTAAAAAAGACTCCTGTTACTTGTGAAAAAATTGATGAGTGGATAAGTAAAGTTGGAGTTGATGTTTTGTTTAATAAGAGGGGAACTAAATATAGACAATTAAAATTAAAAGAGCTAAATCTTGATGAAAATGGTAAAAGAGAGTGGTTATGTAAGGAAAATTTGCTTATAAAAAGACCTGTAATTGAACTTGATAATGGCGAAGTGATTGTAGGATTTGATGAAGAGAAATATAAGGAAATTTGGGGATGAATATTGAATTTTTAGCAATAAGTATAGGAGTTGGAGCAAGTATTGGGTATGTGACAAATTATATAGCAATAAAAATGCTTTTTAGACCTTATAAACCTATAAAATTGGGAAATATTACAATTTTCCCTCAAGGAATAATACCAAAAGAAAAAAAAGCTCTTGCTAAAAAAGTAGGGGAAGTCGTAAGAGATTATATTTTAAGTGAAGACGAGATAAAAAAAATTGTTACAAGCAAGGAAGTTAAAGAGGAGATAGAAAATTTTTTGGATAAAAAGATTGATAATTTACTTGATAAAGATATTCAGGAATTTTTGACAAAAGAAGAGATAGCTGAAAAATTTGCTGAGGTAATAGAAAATGTAGTTAAAGAAAAATTTTCTATGTTTGCTTCATTTATTAGTAAAGATATGTTAAAAGATTTATTATTAAAGCTTGAAATGCCTCTAAAAATTAATCAGTTAGTATCTCCAGATAAAGTAAAAGAGATATTAAAAAAAGAGATTTTTGAGTTTTTAGAATTTGAAGTTCCTAAAATTTTCTTAAAAGCTCATATAGATAAGATTGTAGAAGAAAAAGTGGCTTCATTTGATGAAAAGACTCTTGAAGAGATGCTTTTTACTTTAATGAAAAAACATTTTGGATTTATTAATTTTGCAGGGGCATTTTTGGGAGGAATTATAGGATTTATTCAATATTTTATTATTAGTTAAATTCCCTTTTTGGGAAATTAAAATGTATTATTAATATATAGTGTCAAAGGGTTAAATATAAAATTAAAAGAAAAAGAAGAAATTAAAGAATTTTTAAATCAAGCATTCTTTTAACTTCTTCTTCTGGCATTTTGTGGAAGTATAGGTAGTTATAAACTTTATCTTCTTTTCCAGCAAGTTTTCTTTCATAAATTTCTTTATATTCTTCTGGAGTTGGAATTCTACCAAGTAGTGAAATTACTGCTGCAAGTTCTGCACTTCCAAGGTAAACTTTTGCACCTTTACCCATTCTGTTATCAAAGTTTCTTGTTGAAGTAGAAAATACATTTGCGTAATCTCTAACTCTTGCTTGGTTACCCATACATAAACTACATCCAGGAATTTCTATTCTTGCACCTGCTTGACCAAATATTGCGTAATATCCTTCTTCTGTAAGTTGTTCTTTATCCATTTTTGTAGGTGGTGCAATCCAAAGTCTAACAGGTACTTGTCCTTCGCCTCTTAGAATCTCAGCTGCTGCTCTATAGTGCCCTATATTTGTCATACAGCTTCCGATAAATACTTCATCAATTTTGTGAGGTCTATTAGGGTCTGCTAAAACTTCAGATAAAGTAGCTACATCATCTGGGTCATTTGGACAAGCAACAATTGGTTCAGTAATTTCATTTAAATCAATTTCAATTACAGCTGCATATTCTGCATTTTCATCTCTTCTAAGAAGTTTTGGATTTTCTAGCCATTCTTTCATTTTATCAATTCTTCTTTGAATTGTTCTTTTATCTTCATATCCAGCTTCAATCATAGCTTCAAGCATTTTGATGTTTGATTTTAGATATTCTGCTACTTGCTCTTCGCTTACATCAACAGTACATGCTGCTGCACTTCTCTCAGCAGATGCGTCTGCAAGCTCAAATGCTTGTTCAATTGTTAGGTTTCTAATAATATCACCTTCAATTTCTAAAATTCTTCCATTGAAGATATTTTTTTTGTTTTGTTTTTCAACTGTTAAAAGTCCTTGTTTAATTGCAAAGTATGGAATTGCATTTACAAGGTCTCTAAGTGTAATTCCTGGTTGAAGTTCACCTTTGAATCTAACAAGTACAGATTCTGGTACATTTAGTGGCATACTTCCTGTAACTGCTGCAAATGCTACAAGTCCACTACCTGCTGGAAAACTTATACCAATTGGGAATCTTGTATGTGAGTCTCCTCCTGTTCCTAAAGTATCAGGTAAAATCATTCTATTTAGCCAAGAATGAATTACACCATCTCCAGGTCTAAGTGCCACACCGCCTCTACTTGTAATAAAATCAGGCAATGTATGATGAAGCTCAATATCAGCTGGTTTTGGATATGCAGCTGTGTGACAGAAACTTTGCATTACTAAATCTGCATTAAATCCAAGAGCTGCAAGTTCTTTTATCTCATCTCTTGTCATAGCACCTGTTGTATCTTGGCTTCCAACTGTAGTAGCAGTAGGCTCAACATACATACCAGGTCTAACACCTTCCATTCCACAAGCTTTACCAATAATTTTTTGAGCTAAAGTATATCCAACACCTTCTTTTTCTTTTGGTTGTTCTGGTCTAATGAAAATGTCAGTTTCTGGCTCCATTTTTAGAGATTCTCTAGCTTTTTTAGTTAAGTTTTTACCAATAATTAATGGAACTCTACCACCAGCTCTTACTTCATCAGGAAGTGTATTTGGTTTTAATTCAAATTCTCCTACAACTTCTCCATTTTTTAGGATTTTCCCTTCATATGGTCTAATTTCAATTTCATCTCCAGTTTCAAGTTTTGTTACATCAACACCTTGAATTGGAAGTGCGCCTGCATCTTCAAGAGTATTAAAGAAAATTGGTGCAATAACACTACCAATTACAATACCACCTCTTTTTTTGTTTGGAACATATGGGATTTCTTCACCAATATGCCAAATAAGTGAGTTTGCCGCTGATTTTCTACTACTTCCAGTTCCTACTACATCACCAACAAATGCAACAGGAAGTCCTCTTTTTTTAAGTTCATTAATAGTATCAATTGCATCTGGCATTTTAGCTTTTAGCATAGAAAGTGCATGCAAAGGAATATCACTTCTTGTGAATGCTTCACTTGCAGGAGATAAATCATCTGTATTAGTCTCACCTGGTACTTTAAATACTACTGCTTTAATACTTTCAGGAAGTTTTGGTTTAGAAGTAAACCACTCAGCATTTGCCCAAGATTCAAGCACTTCTTTTGCAAATTTATTGCCTTTTTTTGCTAAATCTTCTACATCATGGAATGCATCATATACAAGTAAAATATTTTTTAGTTGATTTGCAGCCTCCCCAGCTAACTCTTCATCTTCAAGTTCAAGTGCATCAATAAGAGGTTTTACGTTATATCCTCCAAGCATTGTTCCAAGTATTTCAATAGCTCTTTTTTTAGAAATAGCAGGTGAACTAGCTTTTCCTTGAACAATGTCATTTAAAAATGCAGCTTTAACATATGCAGCTTCATCAACTCCAGGATTTATATGATTTAAAAACAAATCCATTAAATATTCTTCTTCTGGAATTGGAACCATTTTAAGTAACTCTACAAGCTCAGCTGCTTGTTTTGCATTAAGTGGAAGTGGAGGAATTCCAAGTTTAGCTCTCTCTTCAGTATGTTTTTTATATTCTTCAATGAAGCTCATTTGCTATCCTTTTTTAGTAGAATTATAGAGGATTTTTTTACTATTTGTTACATTTTGACAACAATACTTATAATAAGGTGTGATTTTTTGTAACACTTAAATTTAGATATAATTTCAATAAAAAGGCAAAAAAGTGGATTTTAAAAAAATTGCAAAAGAAGTACTTGAAATAGAGGCAAATGAACTTTTAAAAGCAGATGTAAGCGGAATAGAAAAGGCAGTAGAGATTGCATATAACACAAAAGGCAAAGTAATAGTTACAGGAGTAGGAAAATCTGGACTTATTGGGAGTAAAATTGCAGCAACTCTTGCAAGTACCGGAACTCCTAGTTTTTTTATACATCCAACAGAAGCTCTTCATGGAGATTTAGGAATGATTGGAAAGGATGATAGTGTTATTGCTATAAGTTATTCAGGAGAGAGTGAAGAGCTTATAAAAATTTTGCCTCATATAAAAAGATTTGAAGTCCCTTTAATTGCTATGACAGGTGAAATTAATTCAACTCTTGCAAAGTATGCTGATGTGGTTTTAAATATTCATGTAGATAAAGAGGCATGCCCATTAAATGTAGCACCTACAAGTTCCACTACTTTAACTCTTGCAATGGGTGATGCTCTTGCAGTTTGTTTGATGAAAAAAAGGAATTTTACAAAAGAAGATTTTGCATCTTTTCATCCAGGAGGAAGTTTAGGAAAGAGACTTTTTATAAAGGTAAAAGATTTAATGAAAAAAGAATTTCCAATAGCAGATGAGGAAGATAGTTTAAAAGAAGCGATTATTAAAATGACTGAAGGGAAGCTTGGTCATGTTTTATTTTTGGATGGAAAAAGAGTTAAAGCGATTTTGAGTGATGGAGATTTAAGACGTGCAATGATGAGTAAAGATTTTGATTTAGAGAAAAAAGCAATTGAATATGCTACAAAAAATCCAAAGACAATTAATGAAAATGTATTAGCTAGCGATGCGCTAAAATTTATGGAAGATAATAAAATCCAACTTTTGCCGGTAGTTAATGATAAAGGAGAAATTGTAGGAGTTCTTCATATCCATCATTTAGTAGAAGCAGGAATTAAATAAAAAGGAAATAAATGAGATTAAATAAATTTATTAGTCATCATACTACATATTCAAGAAGAGAAGCAGATAAATTAATTTTTGATGGAAAAGTAAAAGTAAATGGAAGAGTTATTACTGAGCCTGGATTTGAAGTAGAAGAAGGGGATAAGGTTGCTATTAATGGTAGACCTGTTAAGAGAAGTACAAAATATACATGTATTGTTTATAATAAACCAAGAGGTGAACTTGTAACAAAAAAAGACCCTCGTGGTAGAAAAACAATATATGATTCTCTTCCAAAAAAATTTAAGCATTTTATTCCAGTTGGGAGACTTGATTTTAATAGTGAGGGTCTTTTAATTTTAACAGATTCTCCAAAAGTAGCACATGCTCTTATGAATTCAGATCTTCCAAGAGTGTATAAACTTAGAATAAAAGGAGATATTACTCCTGAGATGGAAAGAGCAATGCTTGAAGGTATTGAAGTTGGAAGTGAAGGAGCACATGAAAAAAATGATATTAAAAATTTAAAATTAAATCCATTTTTGAATTATCAAATTATTAAAAATTCTCCAAAATATTCAACTTTAAAAGTTGCGATAAGTGAGGGTAAAAATAGAGAACTTAGAAGATTTTTTGCACATTTTGGAAGAGATGTAATGGATTTAAAAAGACTCTCTTATGGATGGATAAGTCTTAATGCACTTCCAACAGGAAAAACTAGATATTTTGATAAAAAAGAGTATAAATTATTAAAAGAATTTTTACAAAAGGAGCAAAATGCAAATACTTAAATACAAGACAAAATATAAATCAGAAGTTATTGATATTACAAATGATATTAAAGAAGCTGTTATTAAAAGCGGAATAAAAAATGGCATAGTTACTATTTTTTGTCCTCATTCTACAGCTAGTGTTATTATTTTTGAAAAAAGCGATTCTAGTTTGAAAAGAGATTTACTTGGAATGTTAAAAGATATAGTGCCTTTTAGAGATTATCAACATAACAATGCAAGAGCACATTTAAAAGCAGCTTTTTTAAGAAGTAATATTAATTTAATTGTAGATAATGCTGAGGTAATGCTTGGAGATTGGCAAGGTATTTTTTTGGTAGATTTTGATGGACCAAGAGAGAGAAAAGTATATATTAAGGTGATTAATGGCTAATCCTGTTTTGATTATTATTGCTATTTTGTTTATTGCACTTTTATTTAATATTCCTTTTGCAAGATTTAAAATCCCTCCAATTATAGGATATATTTTTACAGGTATTGTAATTTCAAATATTTTTCATTTAGATAAACACACTATTGAGATAGTAGCAGAGCTTGGAATTGTATTTTTGATGTTTATGATTGGGCTTGAATTTTCTCCTGATAAGCTCAAATCTATGAAAAAAGAAGTATTTGTTTTTGGATTCGCAGAAATGGCAATTGTTAGTGGTATTTTTGGTCTTTTTTTCTGGATAGTTTATAATATTGATATAAGAGTTTCTTTAATAATAGGCTCAGCTATTGCTCTTAGTTCTACGGCAATTGTTCTTAAATTACTTAATGAAAATAGAGAAATAAGTAAACCTTATGGTAGAGTTTCTCTTGGAATACTTCTTTTTCAAGATATCGCAGTTATTCCTGTTTTGATTGCTATTTCTATTTTGGTAAATAAGAATGCTAATTTGGCACAACTTATTTTGAAAACTATTGGAGGTTTTGTTGCTTTAGGTATTTTTATTTGGATATATGGGAAGTTTGTAGCACCATTTATTATTTCTCAAGCTACTAAAACTCGTTCAGATGAAATTTTTATGGCAACTGTGCTTTTAGTTGTTTTAACTGCTGCAGAAATTGCTCATTTATTTGGACTTAGTTATTCTCTTGGAGCATTTTTAGCAGGTATGATTTTAAGTGAAACGAAATACAAATATCAGATAGAAGCAGATTTAATTCCTTTTAGAGATATATTACTTGGAATTTTCTTTTTATCTGTAGGTCTTATGGTAAATATAAATTTTGTAATTCACAATATGTTTTCAATTCTTTTGATGAGTGTTGCTTTTATGATGTTTAAAGCAGGAATTATATATCTTATGCTTTTTATGTTTGTAAAACATAAAAGGGTAGCAATTAAAACAGCATTTATTCTCTCACAAATTGGTGAATTTTCTTTTGTAATTTTTGCTTTGCTTGGAAGATATAATTTAGTTAATAATATTTTACTTCAAAAATTAGTTGTAGTAGTTGTGATTTCTATGATTTTGACACCATTTATTATTAAAAATATCTATAAAATTGCAGATTTTTTTGATAAAGAAGTTCAAGATTTTGAAGAGTATGAAATTAAAGGAGCAGAGGTTAGTGGTCATATTATTTTGATAGGATATGACAAAATAGGGCAAAGAGTTGCAAGAAAACTTACTCGTATGGGTATACCTTATGTAGCAATTGATAAACAAATTGAACTAGTAAAACAGGGACTTAAAAATGGAGATAATGTAATATTTGGAAATGCTGCAAATAAAAGAATATTAGAGAGTTTAAATGTAGAAGAAGCTGCAGCTGTTATTATTACAACTCTTAATGAAGAACATACAGAATTAATTACTCAAAATTTACTTGAAATAAATCCAAATTTAAATATAATACTTCTTACAGATGATGAAACACAAAAAGAGTTTTATGCCCATAGAAATATTTATGTAATAGAAAAATCTAAAGAATTAGCCGAAAAACTAATAGAAATGGCTCTTAGATGTGAAATGAAACTATGTTAAAATTTTATAAAAAGGATTGCAATGTTTGAAAAATTAGTTGAAAATATATCGGGATATAGAAAACCTCTTGCTTTTGGAATAGCTAGAGTTGATTTAGGACAACTTAATCATGATAAAGTGCTTCAAGCTACATATCCAGTAATTAATTGGAATGAAAATTTTGGAAGTGCAGCAGTTTTTATAAGAAGTTTAATAGATAATGGAGTTGAGATTAATTTTGAAGACACTGAATTTGTAGCACCGGTTACTCCAGAATTTGTAAAAACTGCACTTAATTATTTTGGAGAAGAGCTTGTAGCTGAAGCATTAGGAGAAAAACATAAAAATATTCAAGTATTAAAAGTTTTAGATGAAATTTTTGAAGAAGAATTTTATGATAACTATAGAATTTGCTTTTTATTTGAAGATGCAGCTCCAAAAAGTGTAGAAGCTGTTTATTTGAAACTTTATGCATTATCAAGTAGAAAAGTAAAACTTAGAAGTATTAATTTAAATGGTGCTTTTGGAATTTTACACAACTGTGCATGGGTTGGAAATGTTCCAATTGAGTTAGATTACCTTAGAGCAAATGAAATTGAATTAAAGCTAAAAGATGCTTATCCTGAAATTGAATATGTTGATAAATTCCCAAGATATCTCTCACACATTATTCCAGATGATAATATTAGAATTCTTGATACTGCAAAAGTTAGAATGGGAGCTCAACTTGCAGCTGGTACTACTGTAATGCCAGGAGCTAGTTATATTAACTTTAATGCAGGGACAGAAGGTCCTGTAATGGTAGAAGGAAGAATTTCTTCATCTGCTGTTGTTAAAGAAGGAGCAGATGTAGGTGGAGGTGCTTCAATTTTAGGAGTATTAAGTGGAACTAATGGAAATCCAATTACTATTGGAAGAAATACTCTTCTTGGAGCAAACTCTGTAACAGGTATTCCTCTTGGAGATGGTTGTATAGTAGATGCTGGAATTGCAGTTTTAGAGGGTACTAAAATTTGGATTAGTGAAGATGAGTTTGTAAAAATTAAAGAAGTAAATCCTGATTGGAATGCTGAGTATAAAGAATTTTTTAAAGGTATAGAATTAGCAGGGCTTAATGGTATTCATTATAGATTTGATACAACTAAAGGAAAAATGATAGCATTTAGAAGTAGAAGAGAAGTTAAATTAAATGAAGAGTTACATTAATAAACTTCCTTTTCAAAAGGAAAAAATTAAAGATTAAAATTTGAAATTTTTGATATAATTTCAAACTTAAAAACCTAAAAAGGATAATAAATGGCAAGAAAATGCGAAATTTGTGGTAAAGGTCCTCAATTTGGAAATAGAGTAAGCCACTCAAATAGAAAGACAAGACATAAATTTAATCCAAATATTCAACATGTAAGAGTTGAAATTGATGGTGTTCACAAAAGAATTAAAATTTGTACAAGCTGTTTAAAAAGCTTGAAAAAATCTGTATAATTTTTCCCCATTTTGATGGGGTTTTTTAATGAAAAAAAATGAATCTTTTCTTAAAAAATTAGCTAATTTTCTGCATTGGGAGACTTCCTCCAAACCTGAAGTTGATTTAAGCCCAGAAATTTGGGGAGAACTTAAGCCATTCAGAACTCCTATTATTCTTACTATATTGATTACATTAGTTGGGACTCTTGGATATATCTGGATTGATAATTTTTCTTTGATGGATGCACTTTATCAAACAGGTATTACTTTTACGACTGTTGGATTTGGAGAAATTGCTCCTATTTCTCAGCTGGGTAGAATTTTTACATTATTTTTGATAATTGGTGGATTTGCTATATTTTCATATGCTGTGGGAATATTGGTTGAAGTTATAAATAAGGGGCGTTTACTTGCACTGTTTAAGGAGAATAGAATGCTTTATAAAATAGCAAGATTAAAAAATCATATGGTTATATGTTATCACAACGATTATACAATCAATTTGACAAAAGAACTTAGAAATACTCAAATTCCTTTTGTAGTTATTGATCCTTCAGAAAATTTAGAAGAAATTGCAAAAAAATATAAATATCCTTATTTTGTAAAAGGAGACCCACATACATTGCTTGCTATGAAAAAATCTCACTTAAGCAGTGCAAAAGGAGTAATTACTCTTTCAAATAATATCCCTGATAATATTGCAGTTATAAGTTCAGTTAGACTTTATGAAAAAGATCTTGGAAGACATCCATATTATATTCTCTCAATAGCCCAAACAGATGAAGAGATAGAAAAATTAAAAAGACTTGGTGCAAATGAAGTTTTATCTCCTACAAAACTTGTAGCTAAAAGAATGACAGCTATTACAGTTGACCCTGATGTTAAAAATATTTTAGAAGAATTTGTATATTCTGTAGATACTCCTTTAGATTTGGAAGAAATTACAGTTTCTAAAAAATCATGGGTAGCATATAAAAAGCTCAAAGAAGCTCATCTTAGAGATTTGCTTAATGTTACAGTTGTTGGTATAAAAGAAGAAAATGGTAAATTTATACCTGTTCCTAAAGGAGAAGTGACTATAAAACCAGGAGATGTATTGCTTGTAATAGGAACTTCTCAAGATATGAGGAAAGCGAGAAAAATTATAAGAAGTTCTAAAAAACCAAAAGAGATAGATTTTATTTAAAGGAAAAATATGTTTAGAATTACACCTATTGAAAATGGAATTTGTGCAGTTGAGGGAATATATGCAAGTGGAGTAAATGCAGGATTTAAAAAAGATGGATTTGATCTTGGATTTATTAGAAGTGATAAAGAAATGGATATAGTTTATCTTTTTACTACTAATAAATTTCAAGCAGCTCCTATTAAATATGTTTTATTAAAAAATATAAAAAAAACAAATTTCATTCTAGCAAATTCTAAAAATGCAAATGCTTTAACTGGAGAAGATGGTATAAAAGATATTGTAGAGATTTTAGAGTTTCTTTCTACTAAAATTCATGTAAAAAATCCTTTGATGAGTTCAACTGGTGTAATTGGAGTAAGACTTGATAAAGAAAAAATAAAAAAAGGTATTGAAAAGTTTGATTTTAATGAAAAAAATTCAAATAAATTTGCTAAAGCTATTATGACAACTGATTCTTTTCCAAAAGTTGTAGCTTTTGAAGTTGAAGGTGAATTTGGAAAATTTAGAATAGGAGGAGTTGCTAAAGGTGCTGGGATGATAAATCCGGCAATGGCGACAATGCTTTGTTTTATAACTACTGATGCTAATATTCCAGAAAATGAAATGAAAGAGATTTTAAGTGAAATTAATGAAGTTACTTTTAATGCTATAAGTGTAGATGGGGATACTTCTACGAATGATAGTGTTTTTTTAATGACTACAAGAAGTGCTGATTATGAAAAAGAGGCTTTTAGGGAAGCTCTTAAAAAAGTTATGCAAAAATTAGCTCTTGATATTGTAAGAGATGGAGAAGGTGCTACTAAAGCTGTAGCATTTGTAGTAAGTGGTGCAAAAGATAAAAATGAAGCAAAAATAGTTGCAAAAAATCTTACAAATTCACTTCTTGTAAAAACAGCACTTTTTGGAGAAGATCCTAACTGGGGAAGAATTGCTTCAACTGTAGGGGCTAGTGGAGTTGAATGCTATGAAAAGAGATTGAAAATAGCATTTGAAAATGTGGTAGTTTATGATAGAGGAAAAATAATTTTTGATAGAGAAACTGAGAGAAAAGCTCATGAAATAATGAAAAGAAAAGAATTTAAAATTTATGTAGATTTAGGAATAGGGGATGGAGAATTTACAGCTTATGGATGTGATTTGAGTTATGATTATGTAAAAATAAATGCAGAATATAGAACTTAAAAAAATTTTTTAAAAACTCTTGCATTTTTTTTTCTTTTTGATATAATTTCAAACACATTCCGGCGTAGCTCAGTCGGTAGAGCAGACGGCTGTTAACCGTCGGGTCGCAGGTTCGAGTCCTGCCGCCGGAGCCATCTAATCTATATCAATTATCCTTTGACACTATATTTAAAATACCCTTATTTAAATTTGACTCAAATTTCACTACTTGCCGGCGTAGCTCAGTTGGCTAGAGCAGCTGATTTGTAATCAGCAGGTCGGGGGTTCGAGTCCCTTCGCCGGCTCCATTCAAATACTTCAATATATATAATCTTTTTTAATTTGTATTGACAATTTAATATAATGAAGTTAAAATTGTTATAAATGATTAAAGGAGGGGAAATGGCTACACAAAATGAAATTGCACAATTAAAAGAAGAAATAGAAAAATTATCAAAGGCTGTAGAATCTCTTCAAAAAGAAAAAAATGAAGATATTAAAAAATCTTTAGAGGAATATTTGCCTAAAGATGTAATTGAAGAACTTAAAAATCTTCCTCAAAAAATTGATTTAGAAAAATTAAAAGAAAAAATTCCTGAAGAAAAAATTGAAGAAGTAAAGGAAAAATCAAAAAAAATAATAGATTCATTAGAAGATTTTACTAAAAATCATCCAGCAGTTGCTTTAATTGGAGCATTTGGAATAGGTTATTTAATAGGAAAAATAAAAAAATGAAAGTAACAATAAGTGATTTTGTGATTGCTTTTTTTGATTTGGTAGAGGCTGAAGTTAGGGCTTTTAAGGAAGGAAGTGAAGAGTTTTTAGAAAAAGAATATAAAAATCTTCAAAAAACTTTTTTTAATATTTTCTTATCTTTTTTAGGTATTTTTATAGTAGGAATTTTATTTGTTATTGCTATTGTTGCATTTTGTTTAGGATTATTTTTTTTATTGAAAAATTTTATTGGAACAATTAATTCTTTATTTATTATAAGTATTTTATTTTTTATTATAGGAATTTTTGTACTTAATAGTTTAAAGAAAAATAATGGATGAATTAGCTTTAAAAAAGAAAAAATTAAAAGCTTTATTAGAAGGTAAAGATTTTACATCTTTAAGTATAGAAGAAGCAAAAAAAAAGTTAAAACAGGCAGATCCAGGTATTGATATTACTATTTTTTTGGAGGTTTTAAATAATCCTTCTAAAGATAAGTTGAAAATTTTTTTAATTGAAATATTAACAGAGCCTGAAATAATTTCTTATTTTGCTCCTATATTAAAATTTATAATAATAGAATTTTTTATAAGAGAGTAAATGGGAATAGAAGTTACATTTTTAATTTTATTAATAATAACTTCTATTGTTTCAATTATTGCAAATAAATTTAATTTACCATATACTATTGCATTAGTATTAGTTGGATTAGCGATAGGTTATTATCATTTATTAAATGCACCTCATTTATCAAAAGATTTATTGTATTATGTATTTTTGCCACCTCTTATTTTTCAAACTGCTATTCATTTAAAATTTGATGATTTAAAAAGAGACTTTCCCGTAATTTTGACATTAGTAATTCCTGGAGTTATTTTATCTACGATAATTACAGCTGTTGTGTTTATGGGTATAGGTAAAGAATTTTTTGAAAAAATCTCTTTATCAATAGGACTTTTATTTGGAGCTGCTGTAGCCGCTACTGACCCAGTGGCAGTTATTAGTATTTTTGAAAAACTAGGAGTTCCTAGAAGATTAAGATTTTTAGTAGATAGTGAAAGTTTATTGAATGATGGAACTTCTATTGTTGTTTTTAGTTTAATTTTGGCTCTTATTCAAAAGAGACTTTCATCTTATGATGAGGCCATAATAGATTTTTTCTTTGTTGTAGGTTTTGGGCTTTTGATAGGATATATTTTAGGAATATTTACTTCAGAAGTGATAAAAAAAATTTATGACCCAATGGTAACTATTACTATTACAAGTGTGGCTGCTTATTTTTCTTTTATTTTAGCAGATAAATTAGGTGCTTCTGGAGTAATGAGTACAGTTGCAGCTGGTCTTGTGATAGGAGAGAAAGGATTTGGTAATGGTGTATATCCTTCTATTAAGCTAACAACTGAGACATTTTGGAATTATGTAGCATTTCTTGCAAACTCTTTAATATTTTTACTTATTGGACTTAGTATAAATATAGATTTGCTCATAAATTATTGGCAATGGATAGTAATAGCTTATGTTGCTATGATGGTTGCTAGATATTTAATTGTTTTTATTACATGGGGAATTTTTGCAAAAACTTCTTATAAATTTCCATTTTCTTGGTCTATTATTATGGGATGGGGAGGTATAAGAGGTGCTCTTACGATGGTTCTTGCGATGAGCTTGCCTGATAGTTTTAAATATAAAGAATTAATTGTTACGATGGTGTTTGGTGTAGTATTGCTTTCTATTTTGATTCAAGGTATTACTATGCCTTTTTTAATTAAAATTTTTAAATTAAATATTTCAAAGGTAAAAATTTTAGAATATGAAGAGGTAAAAACTAAAATAAAAATTATTCAAAATATTATAGCTTATATAAATGAGTTAAAATCAAAAATGTTAATAAGTGAAAGTATTTATAATGATTTGATTAGAGATTATAGAGCGAAATTAGATTCATTAACTAATAAAATTAAATCTTTAAATATTGATGTTAATGAATTCAAACAAGAAGAATATTTAAAAATTAAAAGAGAGATTTTAATAAAAGAGAAAGAGTATTTGTTTGAATTGTATAGAAATGGGAGTATTTCAAATAAAACTTATAAAAAATTAGCCGATGAGATTGATGCTGAAATTTTTGAAATAGAGAATGTGGAATGATAATTTTGATATTTATTTTTTTATTTTTTGTTGGTTGTAGTGTTAATGACTATCAGTTGTTAAGTGAATCAGTGATAAAAAAGAATCCTTCTATATTTTTAAGGGCAAAATCTAGATATTATATTCATCATCCAAGAAGATTTGTTTATGATGTTAAATATTATTTAGTAAATTTTAGAAAAGAGATAAAAAATTTTAAAAAATTTATTATTATTTGGCCAAATCCAAAAATGCCTTCTCAAACTACATTTGTTAAATATACTCAAAATTATAAAGCAAGAGCAATAATTAATTTTCAAAAAGGTTATCTTGAAGTAGATGCTTTAAAAAAAACTTATTTGCAAAAGGCTATTGTAAATGCAATTTTGATGCCAGATGATCCAAGAAGTGTGGATTTATTTAGTGATAAAATTGTTTTAAAAGGTAAACCTTTTCTTGCATATCAAGTATATGATTTTGAAAATAAACCTGTGCTTTATCTCTGGAGAGCGAAAAGATATGCTTATTATTTAATAAAGCATAATCTACACAAAAGATATATAAATGGAAAATTTTATTATTATGTAAAAATAAAGCTTGCTAAAAATTCCGAAAATATAAGAGTAAAAAAATATTTATATTATGTAAAAATTTATTCTGCTAAATACCATATAGACAAATCACTTATTTTAGGAATTATTAAAACTGAAAGTGATTTTAATCCTTATGCTGTAAGTTATGTGCCTGCTTATGGATTAATGCAAATTGTTCCATATACAGCAGGTGTTGAAGGATTTGAAAGAGCATATGGATATAGACATATTCCAAGTCGTCAATTTTTATTTATTTCTTCAAACAATATTCATATAGGAGTTGCTTATTTAAATGTATTGTATTATAAATATTTATCAAGGATAAAAAATCCTTTAAGTAGAACTTATTGTATGATAAGTGCTTATAATGCAGGAGTTGGAAATGTATTAAGAGTGTTTAGTTCAGATAAAAATAGAGCAATATCTATTATAAATTCTTTATCTCCAAGAGAAGTTTATAAAAGACTTATATATAATCTTCCAACTAAGGAAGCTAGAAATTATTTACCTAAAGTATTAAATAATCAAAAAAAATTTATAGGAATTTAAAGTATACTTAGATATTTATCTATTCCATCAGGTGCTACTGTTAAAGCTTTTTCGTAATTTTTTGCCGCTATTATATTTGCTGCTGTGCTAATTCCTCCAGTAATTCCTTTTTTTGGTAAATTTTTCATTAAATTAATTGCTTCATCTTCATCTACTAAAACTACCTCATCAATTAGATTTAAATCTACATTTTCAGGAATAAATCCAGCTCCAATTCCTTGGATTTTATGAGGTTTTATTGGTAAATTTTTGTTATATAATTTATTATAGATTATAGGGGCGTTTTTAGGTTCAACTGCTATAATCTTTACTCCTAAAGGTTTTAATACTTTAGCTATTCCCATAAGCGTTCCACCACTGCCAATACTTGCTACAAAAGTTTTTGGAATATATTGGTTAATAATTTCAAGGGCTGTAGTTTGTTCATGAGAAAGAGAATTTAATGGATTTGAAAATTGATTTGTAAAATAAGCTTTTGTTTTTTTTATATACTCTTGTGCTTCTTTTATGGCATCATTTATATTTCCTTCTGTTAAAATTAAGTTTGCTCCATAAGCTTTTAAAAGTTTTTGTCTTTCAATTGAAAAACTTTTAGGCATAAATATTGTTGGTTTGATATTAAATTTATTTGCATAAAAGCTTAGGGCAATACCTGTATTTCCGCTTGTTACTTCTACAATTTCTTTATATCCTTTTAAAAAAGCATCTTTTATCATAAATAAAGCTGGTCTATCTTTAATACTTCCTGCTGGGTTTTTGTATTCAATTTTTATAAAAATATTTTCATAATTTATTATTGGTGTGTTAAACATATTTCTCCTTTAAAATAAAAATTCCTCCAATAAGGCTTGATAATAAATTTATAACAAAAAATAAAAATCCAGCTATTATAACCGGAGCTGGATTAAGATTTATTAATTCACATCCGTATAAAAATGTAAGCTCTCTAAGACCTATTCCTCCGATACTTATAGGAATTACGCTTATAATTGATGAAATAAAAAAAAGAATTGATAAATCAATAAGTTTGTAATCTATTCCAAGGCTAATTAAAATTGATATAAATGTGAGTAATTGTAATGTTTGAATAATAAGTGAATATAAAAAACTTTTAAGAAAAGATGCTTTAAATTCTATAAAAAAAATTTTATGTAAAAAAAATAAAATAAACGGGGTAAATAATAGTAAACTTAAAAAAAATGCATATTTTATTGAGGTAAAAAAAGACAAAATTCCTAAAAGTAAAAATATAGCAAATAGGCCTGAGAGTCTATCAACTAAAAGAGCTTTTATGATTTTTTTGTATCCTGTTTTGAATTCTTTTTGATATTTAAAAGCTTTATACGCATCTCCTCCAATACCACCAGGAAGCAAAGTATTATAAAACATTCCAAGATAATAAAGGATTAATTGTTTTTTGAATTTCATATTAATTTGTATATTTTTTAAATAAGTATCTATTCTTTTAGTGGATATTATTTGAGATAAATTATAAAAAATAAAAGCTAATATTAAAAAAAGAGGATTTTGGATTTTTATATTTTTAAATTCATTTAAAGGAATTTTATGAAAAATCCAAAAAAAAGCAAAAATAATAAAAAGGATTTTAATTAGAAGTTTTATTTTTTTCATAAGTTATAATTTCTTTTATTTTATAAGGTTTTTTGCCTTGAGATTCATAATAAGTTCTTATCATAATTTCGGCTAAAAATCCTGTAGTAATCAATTGAATACCGCCTAAAATTAGCATTGTTCCAAGTGTTAAAAGAGGTCTGTTTCCAATATTTTCTCCAAAAAGTTTTAAAATTAAAAGATAAAAATCAATTAAAGCTCCAAAACTAAACATTAAAAAACCTACTGTTCCAAAAAAGTGCATAGGTCTTTGACCAAAACGTTGCATAAATACTAAATACATCAAATCACTTATAACTTTAAATGTTCTATTAAATCCATATTTACTTTTTCCATATTTTCTTTCATGATGTCTAACAGGAACTTCTGTAATTTTTGCTCCATACATACTAGCAAGTATTGGAATAAATCTATGAAGTTCTCCATAAAGCCCAAGATTTTTTGCTACATCTTTTTTGAAAACTTTTAATGTGCAACCATAATCAGTAATATGAACATTTGTAACTTTTCTAATAATTTTATTAGCGACTTTACTTAAAAATTTTCTAAAAGGTTCGTCTTTTCTTTTAGCTCTAATTCCAGCAACTACATCATACCCTTCATTTAGTTTTTCTATCATCATAGGGATATCTCGTGGGTCATTTTGTAAATCACCATCAATCGTTACAATTACATCTCCACTTGCTACTTCAATACCTGCTGCCATTGCTGAGGTTTGTCCATAGTTTCTGTTAAGGATTACTAGTTTTGTTTTATCGTTCATATGTTTTTTTATTTCTTCTACAGTATTGTCTGTACTTCCATCATCTACTAAAATAAGCTCATAATCATAATCTTTAAGAGCTTTATCAACTTCTTCAATTAAATATTTTACATTTTCTTCTTCGTTCATTAGTGGAACAACTACTGAAATCTTCATTTAAATCCCTTTCCAAGCCACAAATTTACACTTATATTTTGAATTGTATTAAATTTTTGTGCTTTTATCATTAAATCTCTAAGAATAGGTTTTTTTATTATATTTTCTAATGTTTTCATAAATTTAAATTCTTTAGCAAATCTTTTATTCCATTCATTTGGATAGTTTAAATTATTTTTAATTGAATTAGCTAAAATTTCTGCTGATTTAATTGCATAATAAATCCCTTCAAAACTTAGAGGCATTACATGTCCTGCCGCATCTCCTACAAAATAAATATTCTCTTTTTGCATTTGTATATTTTCTTGCCATGTAGGAATAAAATAGCCTTTTGGTTTTACATTTATACCAAGATAATCACATAAATTCTTAAAATTCTCTCCAACGCTTCCTATATGAGTTTTATTCTCATGTGGGAAAGCCCAAGCATAATAATCTCCTCCAAGTTTTCTATCAAAGAAAAATTCGCAAGTTTTAACTTTATATTCGTCAATTCTTGCATAATGAGTAATTATTTTTGGAACTGGAGGTAAATTTATAGCTTTTCTAACAGATGAATTTACTCCATCTGCTGCAATTAAAATATCAAAATCAAATAAAATTTTTTCATTATTTATTTTTATTATAGCTTTTTTATTTTCAAATCCTTTAAACTTTCCATAAATAACTTTTGCTCCTGCTTTTTGGGCTAAATTTCTTAATGTTTTATCAAATTCCTCTCTTATTACAATACTTAAATTTTTACCTTTTAAATCTATTTTTATTTGTTCATTTTTATATCTTACTAAAACATAATCTAATTGATGTTTTATAATATCATTTGGAATTTGAAATTCATTAAATATTTTACTTTTAGTTCCTCCTCCGCATGGTTTATCCCAATCTCTATCTTGAATTAAAGTTACATCAAAATCTTTAGCTAATAATCTTCCAGCGGTAGCTCCAGCAGGACCTCCTCCTATAACTAAGATTTTCATCCTCTTCTATCCTTTTTGTAATTAAAAGGCTCTTTTATTTTCTCTTTTGGTTTTATTTTTATTAAAGCTATAACGCCTTTTTTAAATAAAAGTTCATAATTGAATTTTTTAAGGTCTGTAACTTTTGTGAGGACTATATCTCCTACTTTTGGATATCTTTTTTCTACAAGCATTTTTGCATAAACATCAAACGAAGGAGTGTTTAAATGATACATTACAACTTTTTTTATGTGGTGTTTTTTTACATAAATGGCAGCTTCTTTTACAGGTATAGCTCTAACATGTGCATAAATCCATCCTACATAATTTAAGATAAATATCATACTAAATCCAAGAATTAAACTTTTTATTTCTTTGCCATAATTAAAAATGGAAATTATTAAAATAAAACCTAATATCCCAAAATAAAATTTATTAAAAAATGGATAAAGCGTAAGAATTGCAACTCTTGTAAAATCATCAAAATGAGATAAATTATCTTTTAAGAAGAATGGTAAAATTAATAATGTAATAACAAATAAAATAAAAGGAAGAGAAAAAAGAAATTCACTTTTTATTTGCTTAAACACTAAAGCCATAAATATAAAAAGTGGAGTATATCCATAAATTACATAATGAGGTAGTTTTGTTCCTGATAGAGAAAAAAATGAAAATACAAAGAAAAACCATATACTTCCAAATAAAATAAAATTTTTTTCAATTGTAAAAAGAGATTTGAGTTTATATAAATATTTTAAAAATAAACTGGTCCAAGGAAGAAGCCCTATTAATATAACAGGAATGTAATAAAATAGACTTCCTTTGTGATGTTCAAAGCTTGTATCAAATCTTTTTATATTCTGTTTTAGAAAAAATCCTTTAATAAATTTCATTCCTTCTTGGTGATATTCTGCTAAATACCAAGGAAGAGCTATTATAAGAAAAATTATTATTCCTTTTATGTTGAATACATCTTTAAAAAATTGTTTGAATTCTTTTTTGATTAATGCATAAATAAAATAAGTAGCTAAAGGTATTAAAATGGCAACTGGACCTTTTGTCAAAAATCCAAAACCAATAAAAGCAAATGATAAAAGAAGATATTTTTCTTTCTTTTCTTTCAAATAAATATAAAGACTAAACATAGAAAAAGCAATAAACATATTAAGAAGACTATCAGCAATAGCAGCTTTTGCAATAAGTCCTATTTGAAGAGCACTGACCATAAAAAATGATGCAAAAATTGCATTTTTTTCATTAAAAAGTTTTTTGGTAAAAAAATAGATTCCTAATGCCCATAAAGTAGCAGCGATTGCACTTGGTAAGCGAAGAGCAAATTCATTAAATCCGAAAATAATAGTGGATATTGCTTGAAGCCAATAAATTAAAATGGGCTTATCAAATCTTAAATGACCATTAAGGTAAGTTGTAATAAAGTTGTGATTTAAAAACATCTCCCTTGTAGCTTCGCTAAAAGCTCCTTCATCAAGATTAAATAAGGGAGTAAGAGTTAAAGTCAAATAAAAATTTATAAGTATTGCAAGAAAAAGAAAAATTTTAAGAGTTTTTGTTGACATCAAAAGCCTTTTTTGAAATTATACTGGAAAAACCCTTATTTTGTCAGTATTAAGTCTTTTTCTAAGAGTTTCTTCAATAGCAAAAAGAGTTGCACCTCCAGCAGAAGAACACGCAGCACAAGCACCACCATATCTTATAAATACATGTGTTTCGTCGTTATTTCCTTCTCTTACATCTACAATTTCTGCATATCCTCCATCAAATGCAAGCATAGGCATAATATCTTTTTTAAGCACTTCTTCTATTGCTTCAATTTTTTCTTTTATATTCATTTCTTCAAATTTTTTTTCCATGAAAATCCTTTTTTATTTTAATATATCTAAAATTTTGTATAATGGCAAGAAAAAAGTTGATATGGAATTAATAAAACAATATAAAATTTCTTGTGATAGTGATTTAATTTTTGCTAAAAATGATTTAAAAAATTTTTTTAAATATAAAAATTTTTTAAATAGTAGCTTTTTTTTGTTTGCATTAATGGAGCTTGGAACAAATATTTTAAAATATCCTAAAAAGGGAGAAATTTGGCTTTTAAAAGAAGAGAATGATTTTTTATTGGCAGCGCTTGATAGGGGTGAGGGGATAGAGGATATAGACTGGGCTTTAAAAAAAGGAACCTCTTCAAAAAAGACTTTGGGGCTTGGACTTTATCAGCTTTCACAAAATGATAAATATAAATTGGAAATTTTAAGTTTAAAAAGTAAATATATTCATGGGAGTGTAATTTTAATTAGACCCAAAAAAGAAAAAAATATTGTTTATCTTACAAAGAATTATCTTGATTTGCCTTATGGTGGTGATTTTGTATTAGAAAAAGGAAAATATATTATTTTAGGAGATGTAAGTGGGCATGGAAGAAAAGCGTATTTAAGTGCTTTAAAGATAAAAAATTTTATTATGAGTAATATATTTTCTTGTTTATTGATTGATGAATTTTTTGAAAAACTGCATATATTTATTGAAAAAAATGATTTAAGAGGGGTTGTTTTATCTATTTTGGAAATTTCAAAATTTGGAGTAAATATTTGTGGTGTTGGTTCAAATAAAATTTTTGTTAAAGAAAATGATATTAATGTTCATTCATTTAAAGAAGGAATTTTAGGGGAAGCTTTTTCTTCTGCTTCAAAATTTAAATTTGATAATTTTAAAGAAATATTTGTAACAACCGATGGTATTGAGAGAAATATTATGTATAATATATTAAAAGAAACTGATAGTATTTATCTAAGTGTAATAGGGGGTATTTTTTTTAGTGAAGAAAAAGATGATAAAACCCTAATAGGAGTATCAAATGGATTATAAAAAAATTTTAAAAGAGATTATAGAAAAAGAGAGTGAAGATTTAATTCAGTATTGGATAGAACTTTTTCCAGATGAAGAGAAAAATGATGAATATAGATATTATGATGATTTTTTGAGTTTTTTTGAAGAGTGTATTGATAGTGACTTAGATCCTAATTCTCCGCAAGCAGAGGCTCTTAAGCATTTCTTGGAAAAAGTGATTGAAATAAAAGGTGAAGATAAATTTTTTAATTTCAAAAATAGTGTATATACTTGTTATTTGAAATTTCCTATTCTTAAAAAGCTTAATGAAAAAGGATATTTTAATTTTGATATAACTTTTAAAATTACATCTTTTTTTGAGAGCTTGACTTCAAAAATTATAATAGAGCTTCTAGAAAAAAATAAACAAATTAATCAATCTATGTTAAATGAATTAGAAGAAAGAGAAGCCCCTATTAGTGAAATATGGGATAAAGTTATTATGATTTCAATTGTAGGAAACCTTGATTCAAATAGAATATTGAAAATCATAGACAAAGTCTTAGATAAACTTGATAAAAGTGATATTGAACATGTAATAGTTGATATTGGAGCAATTTATGATGTAAATAGTGAAGTTACTAGACAAATTATAAAAC
Source organism: Nautiliaceae bacterium (assembly GCA_027035735.1). Lineage (GTDB taxonomy): Bacteria > Campylobacterota > Campylobacteria > Campylobacterales > Nautiliaceae > JALTBU01. The sequence continues at coordinate 1,137 of JALVUH010000122.1, read as the reverse complement.
TTAATAATGCAGTTCATTTTATGGGAGCTAATGTTTATCTAACAGGCATTACTCCAGCAATTGCTAAAAATTTAACTCATCTTGATATATCTTTAGGAGATATAAAAACATTTTCAACTACAAAAAAAGCAATGGAGTATATTCTTGGACGTTAAAGGAATTATTAAAGATTTTGGAGATAATATAGAAATAAAAACTGAATTGCCTTTTTTGGATAAAGAATATTTTGAAAAAAATATCAAAGGGAGAGCTTACACTAAATTACAAGAAAATAATGAAGAGTATTGGGCTATTAAAAATAATGGAGAATATATCATTGATAAGTTTAAAGGAATAGATAAGCTTGTAGAAGATTTGAAAAAAGAGTCCGTTTTAGATCCTCTTACAAAATGTTATAACAAAAAAGGTATAGAATTATTAACAGAAAAATTTCTTGAAGAGTTTTTAAGATATGGTTTTCCTTTATCTGTTATGATGCTTGATATTGATTTTTTTAAAAAAGTAAATGATACATATGGTCATTTAGCAGGAGATTATGTTTTAAAAGAAGTTGCTAATATCATCAAAAATACAATAAGAAAATCAGATTTTTGTGGAAGATTTGGAGGTGAAGAATTTATAGTAGTATTACCTAATACGAAATTAAGTGGAGCTATGAGATTAGCTGAGAGAATTAGAGAAAATATTCAAAATCATCAATTTATTTTTAATAATCAAAAAATTAATATAACTATAAGCATCGGAATTACTACTGCTAGTAAAAGTGATTCTTTATTTTCTTTAATTCAAAGAGCAGATGAAGCTTTATATGAAGCTAAAAATAAAGGAAGAAATAGAGTAGAATATAGATAATTAAATTAAATAGACTCCAAGTTTAATAGGTCCATGAGCTCCATAAACTAAAAAGCTTTCAACATCAGCAGTTTTACTAGGACCTGAGATGAAAACTCCTGGAGTGTTTATAAAATCCATTGCTTCAATCATTGTTTCAACAATTGAATTTTTATCTAAAATAATAGCTACATTTTCACTTAAAAATAGTTCTTTAACATATTCATCAATCCATACAGCTCCATTTTCTGCAACACCTAAAAGGGCTTTTGTCTTATACCAATTTTCTGGAATCTCTTCTAAAAT
>JALVUH010000121.1 GCA_027035735.1 Nautiliaceae bacterium | reverse complement strand
AAAGGAAATTTGCTTGATAATAAACCTATAAAAATAGAGTCAGCTCAAGAATTTGAAAAAATAATAAGAAATGTAACAATACCTATAATAGTAGATTTTTGGGCAGTTTGGTGTGGTCCATGTCAAATGTTTGCACCAACTTTTGAGAGTGTTGCTAAACAATTTCCACTTAAAGCAAATTTTCTAAAAGTAAATACAGAAGAAGTACCTCAAGTAGCAGCTGAGTTTAATATTAGAAGTATTCCTACAATTGTAGCTATAAAAGATGGACAAGAGATAGATAGGGTTATGGGAGCTGTGCCTCAAATGCAATTTAGTATGTGGGTGGATAAAATAGTAAATCCTTAAAATCCTCCACTTCTCAATGCCGCTTCACATCCTTTTAAAAAAGTATCTTTATTTTGTTTGATATAATCATTATTAGAATCTTTTTTCCACGCTTTTAAACATTTATTACTTATCTCTTCTTGGGATAAGATTTTACCAAAAAGAGTCTGTTTTATTATCATTCCTTCTTGATAACCTTTTTTATATGCATAACTATTATTAAGTCCTGCAAATACAAATATTGGAAATAAAAATAATAATTTTTTCATAGTTTCTCCTTAAATAATAAGCATTGCATCACCATAACTATAAAATCTATACTTATTTTTTATCGCTTCTTTGTATATTTCAAGAGTTTTTTCTCTACCAATAAAAGATGCTACAAGCATTATAAGAGTAGATTTTGGAAGATGAAAATTTGTTAAAAGATGATTTACTCTAATTGGAGGATTTAAAGGATTTAAAAACAAATCACACTCTCCTGAGAGTTTCTTTTCTCTTGCGTAATATTCAACTGTTCTAGTAACTGTAGTTCCAACTGCTACAATTTCTTTATTAGAATCAATAATTTTGGCAGTATTAAGAGGAATTTCAAAAAATTCGCTATGCATTTTATGTTCTTTAATATTTTCTACTTCTACAGGTTTAAAAGTACCAGCTCCTACATGAAGTGTTAAATAGTGTTTATTTTTGATTTTTTCAAGCAACTCTTCTGTAAAATGAAGAGAAGCTGTAGGAGCTGCTACTGCTCCTTCTTTTTTTGCAAAAACTGTTTGATATTCAACTTCATCAACTTTTTCATCTTCTCTTTTTATATAAGGAGGCAAAGGAATATGACCTATTTCTTCCAAAATTTTTATTACCTCTAAAAAATTTAATTTTTTGTCATTTTGAAAAAATTCAACTACCCTACTACCATCTTCTAAAAGCTCAACTACCTCAGCTATTAAACCTTTATCAAATAAAAGCTTTGTTCCTTTTTTAACTTTACCTCTAATAAAAACTAAAAATTTATCTTTAATAGGTCTATTAAGCAATAATTCTACTTTACCGCCTGTTTCTTTAACTCCATAAATTCTAGCTTTAATTACTTTTGTGTTATTAAATATAAAATGTTTATCTCCTACAAAATCTAAAATATTTCTAAAAATTGTATGAATTATTTTATCTTTAG
>JALVUH010000120.1 GCA_027035735.1 Nautiliaceae bacterium | reverse complement strand
GAGAATTTGCCAATAATTTAGATATTAAAATTGATAATATAAATTCTTTTGAGGAATTGAGAGAAAAGGTAGCTTTTGAATTAGTGGAACTTTATTTTAAAAGTAGATATATAAATTCTGAAAAGAATTAAAAAAGATGTATAATATTAATGAAAAAACTTTCCCTCTTTCGGGGCTTGTTTTTTATTTTAAATAAATTCCCACAAAGTGCATTTACTCAAAATCTGTTTAACATTAGCAATAATTACTCTACAATCATATTTTTCAAGGAAAAATTCTTCTTGTCCTATTTGTAAATGTAAATATTTTATTTTATCTTTCGTTTTCATATTCGCTTTAAATCCACCACCATCTTTATAAATAAATTTATAATCTTTTTGTGTATTTAATTGATTAGCTACAAAAGCTCCAAGCAATTCTAAAAATTCATTTATTTCACTTGCATAGCATATTAAATTACCTGTTTTTGTATAAATTGCTATTGGATAAAACTTTTTTTCTTCATATTTTTCAAGTTCTTTACTGTAATCTTTTTTTACAGTCCTCCATCTTATTTCTATATGTTCTCCAATTTCAATAAGAAAATTATTATGAAGTTTTAGAGTCATTTTTTACCTTTTTAAGTTTATTTTTACATTTTCTTAATTGATTTTCTAATTGAGATATTTTATTTGTTGCATTTTGTAATTTAGTTTCAAATTCTTTAATGAAGTTTTCTTGAAATGTTATTCTATTTTGACAATATTTTTTAAATACCGTGGTTTCATTCATAATTATCTTTTTAAGTTGTTCTACTTCTTTTTGTTGCTCTTGAAGGAGTTTTAATATTTCTTCTTGATGATAAGTATATTCTTTTTTTACTTCCTCTAAAAATAAGTCTAAGTCTTGTTTTAAATTGTCTTCACTAATTTTAAATATTTGAGATACATAATCTATAATATCGTTTTTATTTAAGTATTTATTTATTATGTAAATGTATCCAACTATTGAAAAAAGTAATCCTGTATTTAGGATAAGTAATATATCATTGAAACTCATTTTTTCTTCCTTTCTCTATTAATTCAAGTGCTCTTTTAATTGTAGAGCGACTGTATGCTTTGCCAGTTTGTTTATTGTATATGTTTCTTTGTTTTAAAAGTTTAGCAATTTTTCCATATCCAAATCCCTCTGCACGAAATTTAATAAGCTTTGCTCGGTGTTTGGTAGCAAGATAAGCTGGAATATTGTCTTTATGAAACGGGGATAATGGTATGCGTATTTGGATTTGAGTAGGGTCGTTTTGAGTGGCTTTTAATATAGCGTCTTTTAACTGATAGCCGTTTGTTTGTAAAGCTCGCACTCGTTGGAAAAGTTCTATTATCTCTTCGTCGTTTGTATGAGTTTGCAAATAGGCTGTTAATGCTTCGTGTAATGTTTTGATTTTTGCGCCTTTTTGTTGGTTTAAAATGTATCTATAAGTGTATCTAAAAAAGGCGCAAAAATCAAACGGCGTTAGCCGTTATTAAGGGAGCCTT
>JALVUH010000119.1 GCA_027035735.1 Nautiliaceae bacterium | reverse complement strand
TAGAAAAAACATTGAATTAGATAAAATAAAATATAGCGAAGATATACCAGTTGATGTAATTTTTAGTAGAGGTGGTAGTATAATAAATAAATTTTTAAAATCAAAAGGGGAGAATGCTTATTATGAAAGGTAAAATTCCAATTTCTCAAAAAATATATGCTCTTAAAGAGATTTGGGATATGGATTTTGAAAAGTATCCTTTAGCTTCTTTTTATAATGAACATCCTTTTTTGATTTTCGAGAGTGTATTAGATAAAAAAGAAATTCAAAAAGTTCTTAATTCTTTAAAAAAAGATGAAAATTATAAAGCAGAATTAGTAAATAAAGGATTTGATGAAAAAATTAGAAAAACAATATTACATAAACCAACAAATGAAATTAGAGAAATTTTTAGTAAAGTTATAAGAGATAAAAAAGATGTAATAGAAAAATTTTATGGAGTGTCTTTACTTAGTGGTACTGATATTCAAATACTTGAATATAGAGATGGAGGATTTTATAAAAGACATGCAGATAATGCAAGTGAAATTTATAAAAATGGTAAATTAGTTGGTTATAAACTAATAAAGCCTGAGAGAAAACTTACAACACTTCTTTTTTTAAATGAAGATTTTGAAGGAGGAGAGATTGAGTTTTCTCATTTAAGATTTAATGATGGTAAAAAAGTTGTTTTTAAACCAAAAGCAGGAGAGATGATAGTATTTCCATCTCATGGACTTTTTGCTCATGAAGTAAAGGAAGTTAAAGGAAATAGATTTGCAATTGTAAAATGGTGGAATGTAATTTAATCTTTGATAATTATTCCACAATTTATTCTTGCATCATCTATTGTGTCATCTAATGAGTGATCGTTTAAAATATAATAAGTAAAATCACTAAATAATCTAAATATTCCATAAACAGTTTTTGCTCCTCCTATACCAAAACCTAAACCTCTATAATGAGCAGATTTTAAAGTATAATTTATAATGAATTTTTCATATCCTAAAATAAAATAAACATCCGTCTTTTTTTCTATTCTATATCCAAGTTCTCCTTGAATTTTTAATGTATGAAAATTGTCTTTATTTGTAAAATGAATTTTTCCAAAATCTCCTCCTGCTTTTATTCCATAATAAATTTTATATTCATTTACATTGTAAGCGTATGCTCCTAATCCATAAGATAAATTTATAGAAGATTTATCGTTATTTATATCTCTTTTATCAAATCCTCCTCCTATATTAAAATAAACTCCTATTCCATTGTCAATTGAGTATGCACTTATTGAAGATATAGCAATTAAAATAATGAAAATGATTTTTTTCATTTTTCTCCTTTTTTCAAAAATTTTATCATTTTTATTATATAATATGAATAAAAAGTGTAAGGTCATATATGAAAATTTCCAAAAATTCAAAATGTCCTTGTGGAAGTGGTAAAAAATATAAAGAATGTTGTTTTAAATTTCATAAAGGAAGCAATCCAAAAAATGCACTTGATCTTATGAAAAGTAGATATTCTGCTTATGCTATAG
>JALVUH010000118.1 GCA_027035735.1 Nautiliaceae bacterium | reverse complement strand
ATTTTCCCAATTAATTCATCTCCTGCAAGTTCGTTGATTTTTACATTCACTAAATCACCAATTTTTAGATTCTCTTTTTCACTTTCATTTACTAATACATCTCCATCAATTTCTGGTGCCCAAAGTTTTGGTCTAACACTATAAAATAATCCATCATCTGTAAGTCCATCAAAAAAACATTTACAGGTTTTCCCTATATATTTTTTTAGACTCTCAATAGTAGTTTCTTTTACAATTTTTCCTAAAATTTCTGCTCTTTTTTCAATTATTTCTTGTGGTATTTTATCTTTTCTTTTATAAGCGCTTGTTCCTTCTTCATCTGAATAGGCAAATACATTTACTCTATCAAATTTATATTCTTTAATAAAATCGCATAGCTTTTTAAAATCTTCTTCACTTTCACCTGGATGACCTACAATTACAGAGGTTCTAACGAAGCTAAATTCTTCTCTCATTAAATATAAAAGTTCTTTTAATTTCCTAACACTTCCAGGTCTTTTCATAATTTTTAGCATTTTTTCACTAATATGTTGAATTGGCATATCAAAATAATTTACTACATTTTTTGAAGAAAAAATTTTTTTAATAAGTCTTTTAGTTGTAGTTGCTGGATAAAGATATAGAATTCTTACATTAATCTCTTCAATTTTATCAATTTCATCAATAAGTCTCTCAAGTCCATCTCTTATTCCTTTATCTCTTAAGTATGAAGAACTATCTTGAGAGACAAGTGAAAAATCTTTGAAGCCTTGTGATTTTAGGTATTTTATCTCTTCAATTATTTCTTCAATAGGGCGTGAATTTAATTTTCCTTTAAAAGAAGGAATCGCACAAAAGGCACATTTTTGATTACATCCTTCAGATAGCTTAATATAAGCATGGTAATTACTTCCTGTAATTACTCTTTTTTCTTTATGAATTAAAAATACTTTTGGTGAGAATTTTATAACTTTTTTATTATTTTTTGCTTCTTTAATTAATTCATCAATCTTATCAAAATCTCCAACACCACTCCAAATATTTACTTCTGGCAATTCTTTTATAAGTTCATTTTTATATCTTTCTGATAAACATCCTGTAACTGCTAATAGGGCATCATCTTTTTTTTCATTGGCAAGTTCTAGTATTGTTTCAATGGATTCTTCTTTTGCTGAGTTTATAAATCCACAAGTATTGATTATTAAAACATCAGCTTCATTAGGGTTTTGAGTAATTTCATAATTTTTAAGTTTTCCTAACATTACTTCAGAATCAATTAAATTTTTAACACATCCAAGTGAAGCTAAGTAAAGTTTCAAGTTATTCCTTTTTTAGCCGATTTTATCAAAAATGGTATAATTATGCAAAAAGGGTTTACTTGCAATATTTGGGATTAATAATAGGGATTATTTTAGGAATTATTGGACTTTATAAAATAGATATTATTTTAATAGCAGGACTTAATTACTTTGGAAAATATGTATTTTTTGGACTTTTTCAACTTTTTATAATTTATTTGTATTATTTATCTTTTAAAAAATTTAAGGGAAAAT
>JALVUH010000117.1 GCA_027035735.1 Nautiliaceae bacterium | reverse complement strand
TATTCTTATTCCAAAAATATTTACCATTAAAAGAAGAATTATATTTAACCAATAAATTATTGGAATAAGCCATAATAATTTTCTAATCGGAATAAAATAAACGATAATAAAAATAACAATTCCTATAATGATGTAAATTAATTCTTTAAAAAAAAGTTTGTGTGAGATTTCATTGACCAAAAAAAGACTGATACCTATAAAAGGTATCAAAAGAATAATTAACAAAAAATCAAATTTTATGCGCATGGTTTTTGTTGATATTTATTAAATAATTCTTCTATTTTTTCTGCCAATTTTTTAGAATTTTCTTCTACTAATTGAGCTTTTTGAATAATTTCATCTTTTCTTTTTAAACAGCTTTTATCAATTGTACACTCAAGTATTTCGTTTGTGATTTTATGGATGTTTTTATGAATTTTATCTTTAATTTCTTTATATTCAGGATAGCATCCAAGTTTTTTAACAGTATCTTCTTCTCTTAACCATTTTCCAAATTCACAATCTGTATCTTTAACTATTTCAATTGGCTCTTCTTCTACTACTGCTTCGGTTGTATTTAATTTATAGATTAAATGAGCTAATCTTGCCAAATCCATAAACATTCTAGTAAGAGCTAAATCTACATTTCTTTTATTTTCAAGAGATTTTTCTTTAAATCCAATTACCATATCTCTTACTTGTAAAACATCATCTTTTGATGTAATAGCTGTATTTGTTATTTGTTCTGAATTAGCTTGTATTTCACTTGTTTCTTGTTGAAGAGTTTTTATAGTGATTGAAATTTCACTAGTAGCTTTTTGAGTTCTTTCTGCAAGTTTTCTAACTTCATCTGCAACAACCGCAAAACCTCTTCCATGCTCTCCTGCTCTTGCCGCTTCAATAGCCGCATTAAGTGCTAAAAGATTTGTTTGGTCTGCAATATCTGTAATTAATTCAACTATTTTCCCAATCTCTTCTGTTCTTTGGTATAACATATTGATTGCATCATTTGTTTGAGAAATAAATTCAATTAAATGATTTAAAACATTTGCTAAATTTTCTATTTTTTGTGCAGATTCTGTTGCACCATCAAAAATATCTGTAGATAATTCATCAATTTTTAGCATAAATGGTTTTAGTTTTTCATCAAATGAATCTTTAATTTCATTTATTTGTGTTTTGATTCCTCCTCCTAAATTATTTAATGTAATAAATAATTCACTTCTAGCTTGTTCTTTAAGAGCTATTGAAATTGCTTTTACTGCATCATTAATGATATCAACAGTTGTTCTAAAGCGTCCTTTATATCCTTGAGGAGGTATATCTCTATAATCAATTCCATTTTTGGCTGCATTTACTGATTCTTTAATATCTCTTTCAAATGCTTCTAGTTGATCAAGCAAATCATTTACTGCCCAAGCAAAATCAAAATTTTCATCATCTTTTGGTATATGAGTAATTCTGCTTTGAAAGTTTCCTTTTGAAGCTTCTATAATAGTTTGTTTGATTTTATTTAAAAGAGCGTTATTTTTAGGTTTTTCTTTAATAAAAAAGAATAAAATACTTACACCTAAGCTTATTAGACCAAGGATACCAATTATAATTTGAGAATTTAAAAAACCTAAAGCTGTAATAATAAGAGATAATATCAAAATAATTGAAGCTAATATTTTAGAGTTCATTGATTAATCCTTTTTGTATTTTTATCATAAGTTCATTAAAACTCATAGAGTGTTTTTGAAGTAACTCTTCTACTGCTTTTAATGAAGCTTCCATTCCTTCGCTTTCTTCTATTGATTTTAGTTGTTTATATAAAGGTTCTATTATCTCTTTAAATCCAGTGGTAGGTTTTCTTCTTACCGAGTAATATTCTATGATTTTTCCATTTGTATCAAATGTAGGAGATATATTTGCATATACCCAATAATATCCTCCATCTTTTCTTAAATTTTTAACAAATCCAAACCATTCTTTGCCATTTTCAATATGGTCATAAAGAATTTTAAAAGCACATCTTGGCATATCAGGATGTCTTAAGATATTGTGAGGCTGACCTAAAAGTTCATCTTCATTATAACCACTTATTTCTATAAAAATTTTATTTCCATATAAAATTCTACTTTTTAAATCAGTTTTACTTACGATAAAATCTTCTTCTTTTAATACTACTTCTTTTTCAATGGGTGTTACTTTTGGCTTTCTCATTTATTCTCCTTTAATTTAACTCCATCAATTCCAAACATTGCTACTTTTTCTATTTCTTCAAAAGAATTTATATAAACAATTATTTTAGTATCTAGCAAATATTCATTAGCTATTTTTTGAAAAATCTTTGCTTTTTCTATATTATCGGCAAAAGCATATTTTGCATTAAGGTTTGAAATAAAAATTAGCTCTTTTATGGAAGATATATTTACCCCATAAGGAATATTATTATGTTTGCAAAATTCAAAAAGAGTAAGTGAACTTTCACAATAATCAAATATTAATGTAGAATTTGAAGTAGTGTTTTTTATATCATCTAATGTTTTTACTTTAATAAATTTTTCATAAGAAAAAGGAGCTTCAAGAATTATCATAGCATTCCTTACATATATTTTTTCCATTTATATTTTTAATTTCGCTTTTTGGAGTGAAAGTTTTACATTTATCACACATAATTAACTCTTCACTATCATCTTTATTTTTTTCTTCTTTTTTTCTTTGTACTTCAGGTTTTTTTATAAACATAAAATAAATAGCTCCTATAATTATTAAAAAAAAGAGTAATTTTCCCATTTTAATCCTTATTTATAAATATATAATTTCTTTTGCCTTTGCTTATTATTTTTGCATTAATGTTTTTAAGTTCTTCTAAAGCATTTGAACCTTTATATAAAAGTATTGTACCATTTTTTTTAATATAAGGATTTGCTATTTTTAAAATATCTTTTGTGGGCATTACTGCTCTACTTGTAATAAGTTCAACTTGTGGAATATTTGATTCTTCTAATCTTTTAGGAACTATTTCTACATTTTTGAGGTTTAATAAGATTTTTAAATAATTTAAAAATGAATATCTTTTTTTTAGAGGCTCTACTAAATACCATTTTGTATTAGGCATTGCTATTGCTAAGATTAATCCCGGAAATCCAGCTCCTGTTCCTATATCAATAGCACTTTTTTTATCTTTTATTTTATCAAGAGGATATAAGCTATCTTCTATTTGCTCTTTAATCTCTTCTTTTGAATTATAATTAGTAAGTTTGTGGATGCGATTCCATTTTAAAAGTTCATTTGTAAATTTTTCAAATTTTTCTTCCATTTTATTCCTTTTATAATAAATGCCCCATTTTATCTTTTTTAGTTTTTAAATAATTTTCATTATGAGGATTTGGTTTTACTTTTATAGGGATTCTATCAACTACTTTTATATTTTTAAAAGAAAAAATTTTTTTTGGATTATTTGTTAATAATTTTATTTTTTTAATGTTAAAGTGTTTTAAAATATCTTCAACTATTGAAAAATCTCTCATATCTGCTTCAAATCCTAGTTGATGATTTGCTTCTACTGTATCAAATCCCTTATCTTGAAGAGCATAAGCATTTACTTTATTAAATAGCCCAATTCCTCTTCCTTCTTGTCTAAGGTATATTACCATTCCTCCATTTTTATTTATTTCTTTTAAAGCATATTCAAGTTGTTCTCCACAATCACATTTTAAACTTCCTAGTGCATCTCCTGTTAAACATTCGCTATGAATTCTTATAAGAGGAATTTTGGGAAGAGGCTCAGTAAAAATAACTAAATGCTCTTTGTCTTTTTCTTTAAAAGATTGAATTTTGAAATCTCCAAATTTTGTAGGAAGATTTGCTACATTTGAAATTTCCAAAAAATCTCCTTTTTTTGTTAAAATTATAACTTAATTAAGAATAAAGGATAGAGATTGAGACATTTTTTATGGCTAGTTGATTTCAATAAAGAAGAAATTAAAGAGATAATAGAATTAGCAATTCAAATAAAAAAAGAGACAAAAGTTGGTGTTTTTAAACCTTATTTAAAACATAATCAGCTTGCTATGATTTTTGAAAAAAGTTCAACTCGTACAAGAGTTTCATTTGAAGTAGGTATAAATCAATTAGGTGGAAATGGACTTTTTTTAAGTAGTAGGGATATTCAACTAGGACGAGGGGAACCTCTTAAGGATACAGCAAGAGTTATTTCTAGAATGGTAGATTTGATAATGATTAGAACTTTTGGACAAGAGAGACTTGAAGAGTTTGCAAAATACTCAAAAGTCCCAGTTATTAATGGACTTACAGACCTTTGTCATCCTGTTCAATTACTTGCTGATTTACTTACAATGATAGAATTTGAGAAATTTGATTTTTCTTTTCCAAAAAATACTAAAGTGGCATATATTGGAGATGGAAATAATATGGCTCATTCGTGGGTTATAATGGCTAGTAAGCTTGGATTTGATATAAATATTGCTACTCCAAAAGGGTATGAAATAGATGAAAAAATAAAAGAGATTGCTCTAGAGGAAGCTAAAAAAAGTGGTTCTTTAATTACTTTTACTAATGACCCTAAAATTGCTATAAAAGATGTTGATGTAGTAGTAACGGATACTTGGGTTAGTATGGGACAAGAAGAAGAAAAAGAAAAAAGACTTAAAGATTTTAAAGGATATCAAATAAATAATGAGCTTATGAGTTTAGCTAAAAAAGATGCAATTTTTATGCATTGTCTTCCAGCTTATAGAGGATATGAAGTAAGTGAAGATATTTTTGAAAAATATGAAGATGTAATATTTACAGAAGCTGAAAATAGACTCCATGCACAGAAAGGATTGATGGTTTGGCTGAAAAAGTAGCAAAAAAAATTGATTCTCAAACTATTGTTAGATGTAATGATTTAGAAGTTAAACAAGGTGATATTAATTCACCTTTATGGGTTATGGAAGTAGGTGATAAAATAAAAGTTGTAATGGATGTTGATGAATATATTGAATTTATGGAAATGAGTAAAAAATTATTAAAAGAAAATTTTGAACTTAAGCTTGAAAAAGCAATTCTTTCTGAGTTTCCAATAGATTATGATGATGTAAAAGCTGTTGTTTTAGAAGAGATGAAACATAATGAGGATAAAAATATTAAAGAAATTGTTGAAAAAGTAAAGCTTGAACATCCAAATCTTTTTTACAATCTTGATTTAGACAAAATCTTTTAAAGGAAAAAATTTTTCTTTTTCTTTTTTTTCTCCTTGACAAAATAATTTTTATTAATTATAATTTTGTTGTAAAAAAAATTACAAGGAGCCAGTTATGGCATGTGAAAAAGACACAAAAGAATTAGAACAAACAACAAAAGAGGAGGGAATAATGGAAGAAATCAAAACTCAAGAAGGTGTATTAGTACTTAAACAAATGCCTGAATTTAAAGCAGAAGCTTATAATGCTGAAACAGGACATTATACAGAAGTTAGCAGTGATGATTATAAAGGTAAATGGACTGTAATTTGTTTTTATCCAGCAGATTTTACATTTGTATGTCCTACTGAAATTGCAGCAATGAATGCAGCGCTTCCATACTTAAAAGAACTTGGAGTAGAAGTATTAGCAGTTTCAACTGATACAAAATTCTCACACAAAAGATTTGTAGAAACTGAACCTTTACTTAAAGATCTTAAACTTACAATTGCAGCAGACCCTAATTTAGAAATGAGTAAAAAATTTGGTGTATTAATTGAAGGTGCTGGACTTGCACTTAGAGGTAGATTTTTAATCAATCCTGATGGACAAATTGTAGCTGAAGAAGTTCAAGCTCCACCTGTTGGAAGAAGCATTAAAGAATTCATAAGACAAATTATTGCTCATCAACATGCATACAAAACTGGAGAAGTATGCCCTGCAAACTGGAAACCTGGTAAAAAAACATTACCTGTTAATACTGATGTAGAGCCAATGACAGGAAATGTTGGTAAATATGTAACATTAGAAGATTTAGTAGATGAAAAAGATATGAAAGAAATTGAAGAGATGGTAAAGGCTTTTAAAGGTTAATCTCTTCTTTTTTCTTTTTTTAAAGCTTGCTTAGTAGGTTTTAAAAAAAGAAAAAGAAAGGGTTTTATGAAAAATTTAAAGAGTTTATTAGAAGAGAGTAATTTAAAAATTACACCTCAAAGATTAGCAATTCTAAAAGAACTTGAAAATAAAGGACATGCAAGTATTGAAGAAATTTATGAAACAATAAAAGAGATGTTCCCTAGTATTTCTCTTGCGACTATTTATAAAAATATAAATTCTTTAAAAGAAGAGGGTATTATTAGCGAAGTTTGTCTTCATCAAAAACCAAAATTTGAGATAAGTAAAATTCCACATGCTCATTTTATTTGTAAAAAATGTGGAAAAGTAGAAGATATTCCTTTAAATGAAGTTATTAATAAAAATATTGAAGAGAAATATCCAAATTCACATAAAGAACTTTATATTTACGGAATATGTAAAAATTGTCAAAAAAATGGTAATAGTTAATTTAATTGCCGATTTTGAACTTCCTTTTGTTTTTTCTTTGAAAGAACGTCGTAAAATTATAAATTCTATTAAAGATAAACTTAAAAAATTTAATGTCTCTATTATTGATATTTCCGGAGAATATCCAAAAGAAGCTAGTATTGCAATTGTATTTGCAGCACATAATGAAAAACAAGCAGGAGAAATTCAAAGAAAAATAGAAGATTTTTTATATAAAACTTTTCCTGAGATTGAATTTTATTTTGATAGTGA
>JALVUH010000116.1 GCA_027035735.1 Nautiliaceae bacterium | reverse complement strand
AAATTAATAGAAATTGCCCCAAGTATTACAAGATTTGTTATGAAAATTAATAGAGACTATTCAAGAAATTGGTTTATTTAGGAGAAAATATGCTTTTAATTGGATTTCATATGCACCAACCTGTTGATAATTTAAGTGAAGCAGTTGAAAGAGCTGTAAATTTGTGTTATAGACCTTTGTTTGAGACTCTTAAAAAATATCCCGAATTTAAATTTTCCCTTCATTCAAGTGGATGGCTTTTAGAAGTTTTGAAAGAAAAATATAGTGATGTTTTTGAAAATATTTTATATTTAAATGAAAAGGGAAGTATTGAATTTTTTAGTGGCGGATTTTATGAGCCTATTTTAGCTTCAATTCCAAAAGAGGATAGAATCGCTCAAATAGAAAAATTAAATAACTTTTTAAAACAAAATTTTAATGCTTCTATAAAAGGAATGTGGCTAACAGAAAGAGTTTGGGAAGATTCTATTATAGATGAAGTAAGAAAATGTGGGGTTGAATATTTAATGGTTGATGATTATCATTTTTTGTGTGCGGGATTTGATAGAGATGAGCTTGATGGATATTTTTACAGCGAATATAATGGAGAAAAAATTGGAATTTTTCCAATAAGCAAGGAGCTAAGATACGCTATTCCATTTTATGAGGTTGATAAAGCCTTAGAGCTTGTTAAAAATAAAAAAATGGCAATTATTTTTGACGATGCTGAAAAATTTGGACTTTGGCCAGGTACTTATAATTGGGTTTATAAAGAGAGATGGCTTGAGAGATTTATTCAAAAAGTTTTAAATGAAGTTAAAACAGCTCATTATAGTGATGCTTTTAGCGAAAAAGCAAATGGTATTTGTTATTTGCCAAATGTCTCTTATTATGAAATGGGAGAGTGGAGTTTAAGAAGTAAAGATGCGATTGAATATAAAAAGTTGATTGAAAAAGTGGGAAAAGAGTATTTTGAGAGAATTGGTATTAAATTTATAAAGGGAGGAATTTGGAAGAATTTTTTTGTGAAATATCCAGAATCAAATCATCTTCACAAAAGAATGATTGAAATTTCAAAGAAAAAAAAGAGTGAGAGTTTATACAAACTTCAAACAAATGATGTTTTTTGGCATGGGATTTTTGGAGGGCTATATTTGCCAAATCTTAGAGATAATGCTTATAGATATCTAAATGAGTGTGAAAGAGAGCTTTTTATATGTGATTATATTCAAAAAGAAGATTTTAATTTTGATGGAGTGGATGAAATTAAGGTTGTGAAAAAAGATTTTATCTATATTTTTTCAAATAAAGGTGCTAGGCTAATTGAACTTAGCGATAAAGAAAAACTTTTTAATTTTCAAAATACTTTAACTAGAAGATTTGAAAGCTATCATCAAGAAATTTTTGATTCAAGTGATGATGAAAGCAACTCAAAAGTCACCACTATTCATAATCTAAAAAGAAAAGCAAATTTTAATGTAAAAGATTATCTTTTTTATGATAGATATCAAAAAGTCTCTTTTATTGATTTAGTAACTGATGAGAGTTTTAATATGGA
>JALVUH010000115.1 GCA_027035735.1 Nautiliaceae bacterium | reverse complement strand
TAAATGTATCTTGTAAGTGAAGAGAGACTAAATAAAATGAAAAAGATCCTTCAAACTCGCCAAGATACTTTAAGAGTTTTTATGGATTATGTCTATTCTCATCATAATCTCTCAGCAATAGTTAGAACATGTGATGCAGTAAATATAGGAAAACTTTATTATAGACACCAAAAAAAAGTAAAATTAAACAACGAAATTACAATGGGTGCTCATAAGTGGATTTTTCATGAATATGTAGAGGATATTGAAAAATTTTATCAAGATATTAAAAATCAAGGCTATCAAGTTGTAGTAACTTTGCTTGATAAAGACACTATTGATTTTAGAGAAGTAGATTATACTAAACCAACTTTAATAGTTTTAGGAAACGAAGTAGATGGAGCAAGTGAAGTAAGTATAAAATATGCAGATAAAAAAGTAATAATTCCAATGTATGGAATGAGTCAAAGTTTAAATGTTTCAGTTGCAAATGCGGTAATTTTATATGAAGCCCAGCGCCAAAGACAAGCAAAAGGAATGTATGATACTCCTCAGCTCTCACCTGAAGTAATAGAAAAGACTCTTAAAAAATGGGCTTATGATGATATTATTGAAAATGAAATAAAAAGACATAAACATAAAAATTAATGCTCTTTATCTAAATCTCTCCATGCCTTATTGGCATCCTGTTTTTGCTGATAGATTGAATTATCTTTTTTTACTATTACTTTTGTAGTGCATCCCGTAAAAATAAAAACTCCAAATACTATTAATAATATTTTTTTCATTTCTTCTCCTAAAATTCAATAACTCTACCAACACCACCTGGAATATAATTTTCACCATACTCAGCTTTAAATATTTCAATTGCCAAATCTCCACTGCAATGAGTTGGAGTCACATACTCAACCCCTAAATTTTTCATCTCTTTTACAATTTCAATTATTTCATCTTCACTACTTCTCATTAAATGAAATCCGCCAATTGCATAAAGGATAGGTTTATTTAAAATATCTTTTGCTCTTTTTACAATATTTGTAATCCCAGGATGTGAACATCCCACCACCACAATACCAAATTCTCCTTCATCTATTACCAAGCTCTGCTCTCCAATAGGATGCATTACGCCTGTAGAATAAAAATTATCAAACAATCTCACAGGATATTCATGAATTACTTTTATTTCTTTACTAAGTCTTTTTAAATCTCTAATATAAAGCGAAGATAGACTATCAGGCAAAAAAAGAGTTAAATTCCTGTTTATATCAACAATAGAATCAATACCACCTATATGGTCCCAGTGAGGATGGGAAATAAAAAGATACTTAAGCTTTTCAATATCAAATCCCATTTTTACCATATTTCTAACTAACGCTCTTCCATTACTTCCTGTATCAAATAAAAAATTATCATTTATCATGCAAGAAAATCCCCAAAAGCTCTCTAATTTTTCATTTGCTGTGTAATTATCAAATACTATAGAAAATCTCATTTTTTACCCCTTATAACCTTAAAAGCACCACCATTGCATTTATTAATTTCAAATTTTAAATTATCAAGACTTTCACCATAAAGGTTTTCAACACACTCAAACTCTTTAAATCCCGCTTTTTTCATTAAATTGATTATATCATTTTTTGTAAAAAATTTTGCATGTTTATAAAATTTTGATTTTTCTTTATTTTTTTCATAAAACATTCCAAGAGGAGAATTTAAATCTACAAACGCTACAAGTAAATATCCTCCATTTTTCAAAGCTTTATAGCAATTTTGAATGGTTTTAAAAGGATCATTTACAAAGCAGATGGTAGTTACCATCAAAATAAAATCAAACTCTTCTTCAAAGTTCATTTCTTCGGCATTCATTTCAATTACTTCAATACCTCTAGCTCTTGCAACCTCAGCCATTTTTTTGCTTGGTTCAATCCCTACTTTTATACCAAGAGGAGCGGCAAACCTACCAGTTCCTACCCCTACTTCTAAGCCTTTTCCTTTTGGCAAAAGAGCTTTTATAGTTTTTATCTCTTCTTTATAAATTTCAGAATGTCTATCAAACCACTCTTCATATTCATTAACTAAATTATCAAATAACATTTAAAACCTTTAAAAATTCCTAAATTCCATAGGGATTAATTTATTTATTTTTGAAATATTAAGTTTTCGTTTTTGAGAAGGCAAATTTCCAATAGTTTCTTTGTCAGTTTCAAAAAAATTTTGAATATAATAAATGCCTTTGTAGTCTTTTTTTATTAAAACATCAATTATTTTATTGATATCTTCCTCATTAAGCAAATCAGTATGAACAGTTGTGCGAACTTCAAATTCAATATCAGAGTTAATTAAATATTCAAGAGTTTTCTCAAATTTTTCATAGTGTCTGTTTTTTGTAATTTCATAAAATTTTTCTTTTGGGGCTTTAAAATCAAGAGCTATATAATCTATTAGCTTTTTTTCTACTAAATCTTTTATAACTTCAAAATTTATCCCATTAGTATCAAGCTTTATCTCAAACCCCATCTCTTTAATTTTTTTAGCAAAATTAATTAAATTAGGATACATTGTAGGACATCCACCAGTAAAAGTTACTCCATCCAGAAGTCCTACTCTCTTTTTTAAAAATTCCAAAAATTCCTCTTCTTCAATCTGTTTTTTACCAAAAACAACATCCTTATTGTAGCAATAACTACATCTCATATTACAACCGCTAAACCAAACGATTGCACAAAGCCTTCCTGGAAAATCAAGGGTAGAAAATTTTTGGAAAGAATAAATACCTAACATTCTTTAAAATATTTTCTTTCTTTATGTTCAGATTTTTTACCAATATTAAAACTCTCAACAGGTCTATGATACCCCATAACTCTTGTATAAACCATACATTTTTGTCTTTTTTCTTTTAATTTTTCTAAAATTTCTTTTTTACTTAATTCTTTTGTCATTTTTACCTCCTTTAATCCAAATCAATTTCTCCACTCTCAATTTTTTCTAAAAGTTCTTCATCACAATAAGGACAATATTCATGCTCACCTGCTATATATCCGTGCTTTGGACATACACTAAATACAGGTGTAATTGAAATATAAGGAAGTCTAAAATTAGTTATTGCTTTTTTAACTAAATTTTTAGCCGCTTCAGGAGAACTCAACTTTTCGCTCATATAAAGATGTAAAACAGTTCCACCGGTATAGAGAGTTTGAAGTTCATCTTGAAGTTCAAGTGCCTCAAAAGGATCATCCGTATAATCAACCGGAAGCTGAGATGAATTTGTATAATAAGGAGCATCAGGTAAACCAGCTTGAATAATATCAGGAAATCTTTTTTTATCTTCTTTTGCAAATCTATATGTTGTACCCTCAGCAGGAGTTGCCTCAAGATTATATAAATTGCCAGTCTCTTCTTGAAATTCAATAAGTTTTTTCCTCATAAATTCCAAAATTTCCTTTGCAAACTCAATTCCCCAAGGAGTTGCAATATTTTCCCTATCTCCCGTAAAATTTCTAATCATTTCATTCATTCCGTTTACACCAATTGTTGAAAAATGGTTATTAAAATTTGGAAGATATCTTTTTGTATATGGATAAAGCCCTCTTTCATACATAGTTTCAATAAATTTTCTTTTTTTCTCAAGTGTTGATTTTGCTAAATTCATCAAATATTCAAGTCTTTCCAAAAGAGCTTCTTTATCACCTTTATAAAGGTATCCAAGTCTTGCCATATTTATTGTTACAACTCCAATACTTCCTGTCATTTCAGCAGACCCAAAAAGCCCTCCGCCTCTTTTTTTAAGCTCTCTTAAATCTAACTGCAAACGACAGCACATACTTCTTACAGCGCCAGGCTCATAAGCATTTGGATTTTTTACTTTATTTCCATTTTCATCAATCATATACTGGCTTCCTATAAAATTTTGAAAATAACTACTTCCAATTTTTGCTGTATTTTCCCATAAAGCCTTAGCAGCCTCAGAGTCCCAGTCAAAATCTTCCGTGATATTTACTGTAGGAATTGGGAAAGTAAAAGGCTGACCTATTGCATCACCTTCTGTCATAACTTGATAAAACGCCTTTATAATTTCTTGCATTTCAGGTTCAAAATCTTTGTAAGTAGCATCAGTTAATTTTTTTATTTTAGGATTTCTTTTTTGAAGTTTTTCTAAAAGTTCTTCATCTTCTATTCCCTCAAACAGATGTCTATTATTTCGCGTAGGGATTTGGTCTTTAAGATCATCTGGAACTTTAAAATCAAGTGTTATATTAGTAAAAGGACTTTGTCCCCAGCGTGCCGGAACATTAAGGTTATATACAAAACTCTCAATTGCTTCTTTTATCTCTTCAAAACTTAGTTTATCCTTAAACACATAAGGAGCAAGATATGTATCAAAACTACTAAATGCCTGAGCTCCCGCCCATTCGCTTTGCAAAATTCCTAAAAAATTTGCCATTTGCCCAAGAGCACTTCTAAAATGATTTGGAGCTTTAGATTCAACCCTTCCCCTAACTCCATTAAATCCTTCATTAAGTAAATTCCTAAGAGACCATCCTGCACAGTAACCACTAAGACAATCCAAATCATGGATATGATAATCTCCTTCTCTATGAGCCATACCCTCTTCTTTTGAATAGACTTTATCAAGCCAGTAATTTGCAATTACTTTTCCAGCCGTATTATTTATAAGTCCAGCATGAGAATAACCGGTATTTGAATTGGCATTAATCCTCCAATCTTGCTTATTTATATACTCTTCAATGGTAGTGTTACAATTTATATAAGTAGCTTCTTTATCAAGAAGATTTTCTCTTTGGAGTTTATGAAGGTGACGATAAAGCATAAAATTTTTCATAACATCAAAATAACCGTGTTTATAAAGAGATTTTTCTATCAAATCTTGTATCTCTTCAACCTCAGGAGTATCAATATCTTTAATTGCATCTATTACTTCATAAAAAACACTATCATCATACTCTACATTTGTAGCTTTAAATGCTTTTTTTATTGCATCTTCAATCTTATATGGAAAATAATCCTGTAAGCTACCATCTCTTTTAATTACTTTTTTCATAACTAACTCCTGAAGAATTTTAAAAATTATAACTCTATTTTCTTACAAAAAACTTACAAAAATACCGGTATTTTGGGAGTCTTTAAGTCTTAAAAGAAGGCAAAATATCCATAAAAACGAAGAAAAGAAGAAAAAATTTTTATTTAATTTTATATCTAAATTTTTTACCTGCCCACATAGGTTTAATATCACCTACAATATATGGTGCTACCCATTCTTCTTCTATAAGCTCCACTTTTCTCTCAGGTAGATTCAAATTAAAGTTTTCCCTTGCGTTATCACTTATAAATTTTTGAAAAGTTTCAATATCACCTTCAAAAAATTCAGCAAGTGCTGGAAGTATTACAGGAGCGCTAAAAATTCCAGCTGCACCTTTTAATTTATTTTTAATCGGATGAGGAGCCGAATCACTTCCAAACATAATCTTTTTATGTCCGCTTTTTACAAATTTTTGAATTTCCACTCTATCTTTTGGAGTTTTGATAATTGGTTTACAAAAATAATGAGGATTAAGCATCCCACCTGCTAAATCATCAAGTGTAAGAAGCAGATGATGAAGTGTTACAGTTGCGTATAAATTTTCATATTCATCAAGTAAACTAAGCAAATCAGCTGTTCCTACATGCTCCATTATAATTTTAAGTTTTGGAAAATCAGTAGCTAATTTTTTATAAATAGCTCCAAATTCTCTTTCCCTATCAAGCACAAATCCATTACTCTCACCATGAACACTAAGAGGAATATCAAGCTCTTGCATAATTTCAAGCACCGGATAAATATTTTCTATTGATTTTACACCATTTTCAGAATTTGTAGTAATTCCAGCAGGATAAAGCTTTATGGCAAAAATATCTTCTGCGAGGTCTAAAAGCTCTTCTTCAGTATATTCTCTCATAAAAAGATTCATAAGAGGAGTAAAATTTTCACTATTTTCTAAGATTTCAGCTTTGTAACTCTCAAGCCTTTCTCTATTATCAACTGGAGGCACTAAATTTGGCATAATTACAGCTGCAGCAAATTGATTTGTGGTATAAGGAATAACATCTTTTAGTATTTTACCTTCTCGAAGATGCAAATGCATATCAATTGGAGTATTTAAAACCATATTAATCCTTTTTAAAAATTATAACACAAACTTAATATCCTTATGATTTTGAAGTCTTTTAAAAAACTCATTTCTTTCTTCTTCACTAGTTACATAAGCTTCAAATTTTTGAGAGTAATATTTTCCTTTTTGATTATTATCTTCAACATTTACTTCTTGATTGTCAATGCATTCTTTAACTGCTTCTCTCATTTTCTCTTTATCTTCACCTATTATTCTAAAACCCCACATTCTTGGATATTCTATTTTATTTTCTTTTGACATAATAATCTCCTTTTTTTATTAATTATATCAAATTTTTAAGGAAAGTTTAAGAAAAAAGTATTGACTAAATATGTTAAATTTTTTAACACTAAATAAAAGCTAAAAGCATTAACTCTCTACGCTCAAAAAATGCTTTTTTAATGCTTTTATTTAGCTAAAATTTGCAATTATTCCACTTGATTTAGTTACAAAAAAAGAAAAAATCCTACATAAAATAAACAACAGGAACTATTGTAGGATATTTTTTTGTTTTTCTAAATACATGTTTTCTAATAACATTTCTAAGTTCATTTTCAAAGATTCTATTTTTTTCATATACATAATCTTTTGCATGATCAATATAATTTGCAAGTAAAT
>JALVUH010000114.1 GCA_027035735.1 Nautiliaceae bacterium | reverse complement strand
TTAAACTTTCTTTTACTTTCTTTTTTTCATATAGAATTTTATATACTTCATTTGCAATAGGTGTATAAATTTTATATTTTTGAGATAATAAATAAATAGATTTTGTAGTATATACTCCCTCAGCAACTTCTCCAAGTTCATTTAAAATATCTTCTAAATATTTACCTTTAGCCAAATTAAGTCCTACTCTAAAATTCCTACTCATAGTAGAATTTGCAGTTAAAAACAAATCTCCACTTCCAGCAACCCCTAAAAAAGTATCCTTTTTTGCTCCAAAAAATTCTCCAAATCTATCCATTTCAACAAGACCTCTTGAAATTAAAGCAGCCCTTGCATTATTTCCAAGATTAAGACCTTCAGCTATACCAGCAGCAATAGCAATCACATTTTTATAAGCACCTGCTACTTCTACTCCTATCACATCAGTATCTGTATAAATTTTAATAAAATCAGGAAAAAAAGAAGCAAATTTTCTAGCCAATTCTAAATTTTTAGAAGCTATTACAAGAGCAGTGGGTTTTTTTTCTTTAACTTCTTTTGCAAAAGAAGGACCTGAGAGAAAAGCTAAATTATTAATATCTATATACTCTTCAAAAATTTCATTTAAAAATTTTAGTTTTTTTGTATCTATTCCTTTACTTGCACAAAGAATTTTTTTATTTTTGATTTGATGTTTATATTTATTTAAAAATTCACTAATGGCTTGTGATGCAATAACAATTATCAAATACTCACTCTCTAATGCTTTGTCAATTGAAACAAAATTTTCTATATCTCTTTTTGTTTTTGATGTAATTAAAATATCTCTATTTTTTTCTCTTAAAGCATAAAAAAGAGCACTTCCCCAAGCACCAGCCCCAATAATACTAACCATTAAACACTCCTATAAACATTTGCAAATCTTCTTTGAATCTCTCAATATCTTCTCTATCTCCGACTACCACTAAAATATCTCCTGCATCAAGTTTATGATTAATCCCTTTGGTTACAAATTGAACATTTTTACTCATCTCTTTATCCACTACCGCTATTATTAATATATTATAATTTTTTGCAATTTCTTTATCAATATCTTTAAGATATTTTCCATCTAAAAAAGAATCTTTAGGAATTTCTATTTCTGCAAAAGAAAGAGAACTATCCTCAAAAATAATCTCTTCAATTATTTTTAAAGTTAAAGGTCTTTTTAAGATAGTCATAATCCTATTTGCCGTAACTTCATAAGGATTAATTGTTTTATCAACGCCTGCTAGTTTATATTTATATTCATTTCCTTTTTCACTAACTTTTGCTACTAATCTACTATTTGGGAATAACTCCTTCAAACTTAAACACAAAAATAGATTTTTATCTTCATCTCTTAATGTTGCAATACCCACATCAAAATTTTCTAATTCTTTTAATTCATCATCATCAATCTCTTTAAATCTTATTACATTAAATAATTTATTTTTTGCTTTTTGTTCTTCTTCTTCATTAAAAACTACTACGGTTAAATCTTTTTTACCTAAATAAAGAGCCACTTTTTCTCCAAAATCATCAAAACCAAAAAGAACTGTTTTCATACACTACTTCTTTCAACCAAATATTTGAAATAATTTACACTTACATTATATCCCATTACCACAATCACATCTCCAGCTTCCAATTTCAAATCAAAAGGAGGATTAAAATAAAAATGCTTATTGCTTAATTTAAATGTTTCATTAAGTAAAGTGGAAGCATTTTTTTTAAGAACACCAAACAAAATAAGTTTGTATTTATCAAAATCAATCTCTCCTATTAATTTTCCATCTAAAATTGAATTTTCAATTACGATAATCTCATCAATAACAGCATTTTTTTTCTCTGTTAAAATAGCATCAATAACTTCAAAGGTAATCGGTCGTCCAATATACTCTGCCATCAAAAGAGCAGTTACAGTTGTTGGAACTACTACATAAGTGGCTCCTGCTTTTTGAAACTTTGAAATATTTCTTTCATCATTTGCAAGTGCTATAATTTCTTTGCTTAAAAATCTAAGACTTAAAATCATAAAAGCATTTGCTATATCATCATTTGTCAAAATAAATATTTTAGAGATATTATCAAAATTTAGTTTTTTCAAAAACTCTTTATCTGTAACATCTCCTCTCATAGCAATATAACCCCTAAAAACAGCTCTTTTAACTCTATCTTCATCTAAATCTACCACAATAAAATCTTGATTTTCTTTTTTAAATTTTTCACATAAAATTTCAGCTTCATTAGAAAATCCACAAATTAAATAAATATTTTCCATTGATTTTGCTTCTCTAACAACTCTTTCAGATTTAAGTTCTTCTAATTTCTCAGTAAAAGCAGTTGCAATAATTGAAGTAGCAAAAGAGATAAATCCAATACCAAAAATAATCAGCACCATAGTTAATACTCTACCCTCAGGAGTTACAGGAGTAATATCTCCATATCCCACAGTAGAGATAGTAATTAAGGCCCAATAAATAGCATCAAAAAGCGTATGTATTTTTGGATTGTCGTGAGCTTCAAATACATAAATTACAGCTCCACCTATAAAAGTTACAAATGTAACTGCCAAAAGCAATATAAATAATTCAAATTTTTTATTTGCTAAAACTTCAATAAAAGTGTTAATACTTCTTACATATCTAATAAGTTTAAAAAGTCTAAAAATTACAAAAATTCTAAAAATCCTAAGAGGTCTATATCCAGGAAGTATTGCTAAAAAGTCAATAATTGCAAAAGGAGTTCTTATATATTCCCATTTTTTAGCAATTACCTCTTTAAAAACTTTTGATAAACTAAAATTTCTACCTAAAAATGTAGATTCTTCATATTCTTGAATAATAATTTTATGAATATCATTATAAACCCAAACTCTAATAATATATTCAATTAAAAATACAGATGTAATAAAATAATAATCAAAATCTTCAAAAAAAGGATGAACTTCATATTTTACATCATAAAGCAAAATTCCAACACTTATTAAAACCAAAATAAACATAAAAGCATCAAAAAATCTTTTATATATAAAATTATCATCATTCATCAAGCGCCAAAAAAATCTTTTAATTTTATTATAAGTCTGGTTTGAATCTAAATAAAAAGCAAACGCAATAAGAAGTTTGATTATTGCGTTTTTAGGAGTATGTTCTTTAAAAGTAGTATAAGTTTTTTTTAAAGCTTTCTTCACTTCAATTTTTCTTTTAGGATTTTATTTACAATTTGAGGATTTGCTTTACCACGACTTGCTTTCATCACTTGTCCTACAAAGAATCCAAAAAGTTTTTCTTTTCCAGCTTTATACTCAGCAACTTTATCTTCATTTGCACTTAAAACTTCATCTACCATTTTCTCAATTGCACTTTCATCACTTACTTGTTTAAGTCCAAGTTTTTCAATAGCCTCGTCAACTTCAATATCTTCTTCCATCAATAAATCAAGCACTTTCTTACCACCAGCTCCACTAATTACTGCTTCTTTTTCTCTAATAGCAATAAGAGCTAATTTTTTAGCTGGCACTGGTGAATTTTCTATAGAAATACCAGCTTTATTAAGTCTTCCAAGAAGCTCAATTGCAAGCCATCTATTTGCAGCAGCTGGTTCTACTCCAAGCTCAATCATTTCTTCAAAAAATTTAGCTAAAGCAGGTTCAGCTGTAAGTACTCCTGCATCATATTCTTTAAGTTTAAATTCTTCCATATATCTTTTTTTCTTTTCATCTGGAAGTTCTGGAATTTCTATATCAAAAAACTCATCTGGAACTTCAAGTGGAAGTAAGTCTGGCTCTGGAAAATATCTATAATCAGCTGACTCTTCTTTTCCTCTCATACTTTTTGTTTCACCCGATTTTGTATCAAAAAGTCTCGTTTCTTGAACTACCTCATCTTCATATTCATCATACTCATACGCTTCAATATGCCTTTCAATTTCATACTCTATTGCTTGTTTAATAAATCTAAATGAATTAAGATTTTTAATCTCCACTCTTGTTCCAAACTCTTTTTGACCTTTTGGTCTTACTGATACATTTGCATCACAACGAAATGATCCTTCTTGCATATTCGCATCACTAATTCCAAGATATCTTACAATTGCGTGAAGTTTTTTAAGATATTCTATCGCTTCATCACTACTTCTCATATCAGGCTCACTAACTATCTCAAGCAAAGGAGTCCCAGCCCTATTTAAATCAACTTTACTAACATCACCTTCATGAATATTTTTTCCTGCATCTTCTTCTAAGTGAGCTCTTGTAATTCCTATTTTTTTACCACTATCAAGGATAATCTCTCCATTTTCAACAATAGGAACTACAAATTGGCTTATTTGATACCCTTTTGGAAGGTCAGGATAAAAATAATTTTTTCTCTCAAAAGTTGAAATTTTATTAATCTTAGCATTTACAGCTTTACCAAACATTACCGCTTTTTTTACCGCTTCTTTATTCATAACCGGAAGTGCTCCTGGAAGCCCAAGACAAACAGGACATGTATTTGTATTTGGTTCATCTCCAAAAGATGTAGGACAACTACAAAAGATTTTTGATTTTGTATTAAGTTGAACATGCACTTCAAGCCCAATTACAACTTCATAATTTTTATTCATATTTTCTCCTTTTTATTCTACTACAAATCTAAAACCATTTTTATATAAAGCTCTTTTAATTGCTTCTTGATGCTCAAGCCCTCTTGTCTCAAGAGCAATAGAAACATTCGCATCACCAATTGCTAAATTCAAATCTGTCCTATCATATCCAATTGATACGATATTTGCCTTTTGTTCAGCTAAAATTTCAGTAAGCCTCATAAGACTTCCTGGTTTATCTACAAGAGTTACTATAAGCTTCATTTTTCTATGAGATTTTAATAAACCTTTTTCAATAATCAAATTAATCATAGTAACATCAATATTTCCACCACTAAGCACTACTCCTACTTTTTTAGGAGAACCAAATTTAATTTTATGATGTAAAAGTGCCGCTATCCCAACAGCTCCAGCTCCTTCTACTACAACTTTTTGTCTCTCCATCAAAAACAAAATCGCATTTGCAATCTCTTCATCATCCACTTCAACTATATCATCAACTACTTCTTTTATAATTTCAAAAGTAACAGGAGAAGTATCTCTTACTGCAATTCCATCTGCAATTGTTTTCACATAAGCACTATCTTGAACACTCCCACTCAAAAAGCTAAGTCTCATTGCAGGAGCTCCAGCTGCTGTTACTCCTATTACTTTTATATGAGGATTTATCTGCTTTGCAGCACTTGCAATTCCACTTATAAGTCCTCCTCCTCCTATTGGAACAATTATATAATCTAAATCTGGAACTCTCTCAAGCATCTCAAGTGCAATTGTACCTTGACCTGCCATTACTTCATAATCAGCAAATGGATGAATAAATTCAAGCTCTTTTTCTTTTGCTAAATTAATGGCATGTTCATATGCCTCATCATAATTATTACCAGCTAATACAACTTCACCTCCATACTCTTTTACACCTTGAACTTTTGTAAGAGGAGTAGCTTCTGGCATTACTATAATTGCAGGAATATTAAAATAATTTGCACTAAATGCCACACCTTGAGCATGATTTCCAGCACTTGCCGCAATTACTCCTTTTTTTCTTTTATCTTCAGATAAGGAAGCTATTTTATTAAATGCACCTCTTAATTTAAATGCTCCTGTTATTTGTAAATTTTCCTTCTTTAAAAAAATATCATTCCCAACTTTTTGAGACAAAATAGGAGCATATGCAAAAGGAGTTTTATATATTACTTTTTTAACTCTTTCATGAGCTCTTTTAATATTTTCTAAAGGAATCATAAAAGTCCCTCATTTTTACATCTTTTATGCTCTACCATTAAACATTTATCTTCTATATAAAAAACTCCTGCATTTTCTGCTATCTTTTTTGATTTTTCATTTGTTACACCCTCTTGTAAGAAGACACATTTAATTCCAGGAAGTTTAACTGCTTTTTCAACTATTGGAGGAGTATCTTCACCTTTTCTAAAAATATCCACTATATCTACTTCAAAATCAATCTCATCTAAACTTCTATAAACTTTCTCGCCCAAAATTGTTTCTTCTCTTGGATATACAGGAATGATTTTATATCCCTCTTCTTGCATATATTTAGCAACTTGATTTGAAGCTCTATGCTCTTTTGGTGAAAGTCCTACTACCACAATAACCTTTGAATTTTTTAAAATATCACACAATTTTTTATTAGCATTTGATGCACTAGGTAATTCGCAAGCTTCCATCTTTTACCTTTTTTAACAAAATTATAACAAAAATAACCATAAACACTTGATTTTTAAATTAAAAAAAGAGTAAAATTTTTTGAATGCCAAAAAAGGAGGAAAAATGAAAAAAACAGAACTTATTGCAAAAGTAGCAGAAAAAACAGGTCTTAGCAAAAAAGATGTAAATGAAGTAATTAATGCTACAATTGAAACAATTGAAGAAGCTTTAAAAAATGGAGAAAAAGTAAGCTTTATTGGATTTGGTAGCTTTGAAGTAGTAACAAGAGCTCCAAGAGTTGCAAGAGTACCAGGAACTGGTAAAGAAGTAAAAATCCCTGAAACTAAATCTGTTAAATTTAAAGTAGGTAAACAACTTAAAGAACTTGTTAATAAAAAATAACTTGATTTTTAATCGGGAATGAATTATAATTTCATTCCCTAATCTATGCCGGCGTGGCGGAACTGGTAGACGCGCCGGACTCAAAATCCGGTGAGCCTAGCTCATGTGGGTTCGAGTCCCACCGCCGGTACCA
>JALVUH010000113.1 GCA_027035735.1 Nautiliaceae bacterium | reverse complement strand
GAGTATCTTCACAAAAATAATATAAAATATTTTATTGATGAGAGCAATTTTAATGAAAAATATAAAAGAAATTTTTTTAGAAAGCATTTTAGCAATGAATTTATAAAACTATTTAAAGATGGAGTTAAAAGAAGTTTTGAGTATCTTGAAGAAGATAAAAAACTATTATTTAAAGAAGATTGGCAAAATATTAAAAAATTATATTTTTTCCCCAAATCAAATCCACAAATTGATATTAAAAAAGTTGATATAATTGCTAAAAAACTTGGAATTTTACTAACAAAATCTCAAAGAGATGAAATAATTAAAACAAATTTTTCTTGTGTAATTCAAGGAAAATTAGCGATTGATTCAAACAATGAAAAAATTTTTATAGCACCTTTTATAAAAACGACATTAGATAAAGAATTTAAAGAAACAATGAGAAAAAATAAAATTCCTCCAAAAGTTAGAGGATATATAAAGGAATTAGATGTATTATGTAATTTAT
This sequence comes from Nautiliaceae bacterium, assembly GCA_027035735.1. Taxonomy (GTDB): domain Bacteria; phylum Campylobacterota; class Campylobacteria; order Campylobacterales; family Nautiliaceae; genus JALTBU01. The sequence continues at coordinate 1,068 of JALVUH010000113.1, read as the reverse complement.
GGTGATGTTCATGGATGTTTAGAAGAGTGGGAAGAGCTTAGAAAACTTATTCCCAAAAATTCATTTGAAATAAGTGTTGGAGATATTTTAGACAAAGGTCCTTATCCTGTAGAAGCTTTGCGTTATGCTAGAAAAAATAAAATTTTTACTATTATGGGAAATCACGAATATAAACATATTAGAAAATATTGGGGTAGAAATGTAAAACTTGACGAAGACCAACAAAAAGTTTATCCAAAATTAAAACAAGAAGATTTTGATTTTATTGAAGGAATGCCATTTTTTCTAAAACTTAATCATCTTACGGTTGTTCACGCAGGAATTACAAATTGGATAAGACTTAATAATCCTCCATTAAATCTAATGACTCTTTTATTATTTTTAAGAGAAGTAGATGAAAATGGAAAATTTTTACCTCTAAATCATAACTATCCTAATGCTAAATTTTGGGCAGATGTATATGATGGACATGAAGGATTCGTAGTATATGGCCATAATCCTTTTAAAGAAGTAAAAACAAATAAATATGCAGCTGGTATTGATACAGCATGCGTATATGGCAATAAACTCACAGCCCTTGTAATCAAAAATACTTTAAAACCTTGGGAATATGAAATAATTCAAGTAAATGCCAAACGACAATATTCAAAACCTCAATTTGAAATTCATTAAATTTTATAAAAATACTTGAAATAAAAATAAAAAATAGATATAATTTCAATCCATTTGGGCTCGTAGCTCAGTTGGTTAGAGCAACCGGCTCATAACCGGTTGGTCGCAGGTTCGAGTCCTGCCGAGCCCACCACTTTTGCCCAGGTAGCTCAGTCGGTAGAGCAAGGGACTGAAAATCCCTGTGTCGGCGGTTCGATTCCGTCCCTGGGCACCATTCATTCAATCAAAACTTCCCTCTGACATTTTTTAAATAAATTTACACTTTGTTAAATTTCAAAAAGACTTTTAATAAAAAATAGTAGTCTTTTTTAGTAAAAGTAATTTTTTTAATTTATAAAAAATAAATCCTGATTTGATTGTTTTAGTAAGATTTTTAAAAATGCTTTCTTCATAAAT
>JALVUH010000112.1 GCA_027035735.1 Nautiliaceae bacterium | reverse complement strand
CCATTAAAATTGCTACAACAATTGAAATACCTAAAGAGAGCTTTTCAGCTCCCTCTATGCTTTTGCCAACTTTTCCTTTTCCTTTTGCAAATTCGGAATAATCTTTATTTTTCATATTATTTCCAATCAAATTTCTTTTGCAATTTTTTTATAAGTATTGATTGTATTTTCAATGTCTGCTTCACTCATAGGAGTACAGATAAATCCAGTCTCATATGCACTTGGTGCAAAATAAAAACCTTCTTTTAACATTTTATTATGAAATTTAGCATATCTTGTGGTATCGCTCTCATTTACTTCATCAAAATTTTTAGGTTTTTTAGGATTAAAGAAAAATCCAAACATACTGCCAATTACATTATAATTAAAATCAATTCCATTTTCTTTTGAAACTTTTTCAAAACCTTCCATAAGTTTTTTTGCTTTAGCTTCTAAAGCTTTATAAATTTCAGGATTTTCTTTTAATTTTTTAATAGTAGCTAGTCCTGCACTCATAGCAACAGGATTTCCAGATAGAGTTCCTGCTTGATAAACTGGACCTAGAGGTGAGAGAAGTTCCATAATCTCTTTTCTTCCAGCAAAAGCTCCAACAGGCATTCCACCTCCTATTACTTTACCAAATGTTACAATATCTGCTTTAATTCCATAAATATCAAAACTTCCTCTAAGTCCTGCTCTAAATCCACTCATAACCTCATCAAAAATTAAAACAGCTCCATAGTGATTACAAATATCTCTTAAACCTTCTAAAAATTCTTTTTCTCCAGGTACCAAACTCATATTTCCGGCAATTGGTTCAATTATTACACAACCTACATCACCTTTTTCAAAACATTTTTTTACTGATTCTAAATCATTGTATTTAGCAAGCAAAGTATGTTTTGTAAAATCTTTTGGAACTCCAGGAGAGCTTGGAACACCAAAAGTAGCCGCACCACTTCCAGCACTAACTAAAAGACTATCGCTATGCCCGTGATAGCATCCTTCAAATTTGATAATATCATCTTTGCCTGTAAATCCTCTAGCAAGTCTTATTGCACTCATCGTAGCTTCAGTTCCAGAGTTTACAAATCTTATTAAATCAAGGTGAGGGAAAAGCTCAAGCACTTCTTTTGCAAGTTCTATTTCTACTTTTGTTGGAGCTCCAAAACTAACTCCTTTTTTTACTGCTTCAATAATTGCTTTTTCTATTGTCTCATCACAATGTCCAAAAATCAATGGTCCCCAACTTTGAATAAAATCAAGATATCTATTCCCTTCAGTGTCCCATATATATGCACCTTTTCCTTTTTCTATAAAAGGTGGTTCTCCTCCTACGCTTTTAAATGCTCTAACAGGTGAGTTAACTCCTCCCACAATATATTTTTGAGCTTCATTAAAAATTCCCATATTTTTCCTTTTTTGTTAAAATTATACAAAAAAAGGCTTGATATGAAAATTGATATTAAAGTTATTGAGAAATTAGAAAATTTAGCAATGGTTGAAGTTGAGGATAAAGAAAAAATGGCAAAAGATTTACAAGAGATTGTTAATTTTGTAGAGATGTTAAATGAACTTGATACTGAAGG
>JALVUH010000111.1 GCA_027035735.1 Nautiliaceae bacterium | reverse complement strand
TGATATCTGTAAATTGTCGGATGATACATCAGACAATCCCCAGGCAATCCCGCTTTCATACAAAGATGTGCAAAAAATATATCAAAGTTTGGAAGCTCCTCCCATACTGCTGGAAGAAAAGTTGCTTGATGATTTCCAAGTTGAAGTATTACACCATCAACCATAGGTCTTATTTTGGTTCTTAAATCATTTACATCTTCATATTCTACTTTTTCTGGTATTGTTAAAATACTTACTTCAATTTCTATTTCATTAAATTCTTGAGGAGTAAGTGGTGGAAATCTTGGGTCTTCAAATGCAGCTGCTTTTGCATTTGCAACCACATCATCAATCAATGGACGATAAGGTAAAATAGAACCAATGCATCCTCTAAGATTGCTTCCTCTAGGTTTATTTTTCATTTTTAAAGTTACAAATGTAGCTCTTTTTTCTTCAAGCCATGGATATTTTGAAACCCATTCATCTCTATCTATAAGTTTTTTCCCTTCAAATTCTTCCAAAATAGAAAGTCTTGCTAATTTTGGCAAAATTTTATAATTTTCCATTTTCCCCTCCTTAAACTTTTATTTATTATATCATAAAAGTTTAGTAAAATTAACTCATTTATACGATGTTAAATAGCATATTTTTTATTTCTTCAAAAGAGTATATTTCTTTAGGAGTTTGTCTTAAGAAATTTTCCATTGCTTCTTTTTTTTCAACTGCTTCATCAAGTTCTTTATCTACTCCTTTTTGATAAGCACCAATTCTAAGAAGTACTTCATTTTCTTTAAGTAATGCATATAATCTTTTAAATTTTCTAACTTTTTGAAGATGTGTTTCATCTATTACATTTCCCATAACCCTGCTGGCTGATTTTAAAATATTTATAGGAGGATAAATCCCCATATCTGTAAGTTCTCTATCTAAAATAATATGTCCATCAAGAATACTTCTGGCTTGGTCTGCTATAGGGTCTGCTGATGTATCATCCCCTTCTACCAAAACTGTAAAAAATGCGGTAATACTGCCTTTTTCTTCTTCTTTGCCAGCTCTTTCCATTAGTTGTGGTAAAATCATAATAGCGCTTGGTGGATAACCTTTACTTGTAGGAGGTTCACCTAGAGCAAGCCCTATTTCTCTTTGAGCCATAGCAAAACGAGTAACACTATCCATCATAAATAATACATCTTTATTTTTATTTTTAAAATATTCTGCAACAGCCATAGCACTAAAAGCTCCATATTTTCTCATTAATGCCGAATCATCACTTGTTGCGGCAACAATTATTGTATTTGTTAAATCTCCTCCAAGATTTTGTTCTATAAATTCTGGGATTTCTCTACCTCTCTCACCAATTAGTGCAATAACTTTTATATCAGCTTTGCTTCCTTTTACAAGCATTCCCATTAAAGTTGATTTTCCAACACCGCTTCCTGCAAAAATACCTACTTTTTGACCTTTTCCACAAGTTAAGAGTCCATCTATTGATTTAACACCTGTAGGAAATACTTCATTAATTATTCCTCTTTTAAGAGGTGATATTGGCTTTTGCATAATAGGAATTTTTTCTTTATAAATTATTGGACCTTTTCCATCAATTGGTCTCATAAATGGATCAACCACTCTTCCAAGAAGAGCTTCTCCAACAGGTATTTTCATCCCATTTTCATCAAGATATATTTTATCTCCTATTTTTACACCTTCTATAAATGAAAAAGGAGTAACTACAAACTCATTTGACGATACAGCAGTTACCATACCTAAAATTTTTTTATCTTCTGATTTGATGGTGACTAAATCTCCTATTGAGACATTTAAATTGTTACCTACAATATTTAGGGGTGTTATTTTAGTAACAAAGCCAAATGGCTTAGAGAGAGGTTTTTGTTTTATTTTATTTTTTATATTTTTTAGCATTAGAAATGATTTTGAGTTGGGGCATTTATTAAATTAAAAAATTCTTCTCTTGTTTTTTCCTCTAAAAATACTCCTCTAAGGGCTGAGCTTGAAGTGTATGAATGTTTGGTTTTAACGCCTCTCATTTCCATACACATATGTCTTGCATGAATCACTACTCCAACTCCTTTTGGTTTAACTACATCCATTATTGCATCTGCAATTTGCTCTGTTAGTTGTTCTTGGATTTGAAGACGTCTAGCAAAAACTTCTACCATTCTTGGTATTTTAGATAAGCCTACAACTTTTTTGTCAGGAATATATGCCACATGTACTCTTCCAAAAAATGGCAATATATGATGTTCACACATTGAATAAAATTCTATGTTTCTAACTACTACCATTTCATTATTTGTACTCTCAAACAATGCATCATTTAACACTTCTTTTGGGTCCTTAAAATACCCGCTACATATCTCTTCAAAACTTTTTGCAACTCTTAAAGGAGTTTTGATTAAACCTTCTCTATTTACATCTTCGCCAATTGCTTCAAGTATCATTTTTGTAGCTTGTTGAATTTTTTCTAAATCCACACTCATTGTTATCCTTTAAAATTTTTGGTATTATACCTTTAAAAAAAGGATTTAAATGGTAAATGTTGAAAAAATTGATTCTGCTAATAGTATAATCAAAGCACATATAGAAAATCAAGAGTTAGAAGCAAAAAAAGATAAAGTTGCAAGAAAAATTGCAAAAGATGCAAATGTTCCTGGATTTAGAAAAGGAAAACTTCCTGCTAAAGCTCTTGAGAGAAAAGTAAAAGCAGTTAAAAAGCTATATGCAGCAGATATTGAAAGAGAAGCAATTAACGAATTACTTAGAGAAATTTTAGATGAAGGTATTAAAGCTCTTGGTGTTGAAGAGGTGTTAGGTGAGCCTGAGGTTGTTAAATTTGATAAAAATGAAAATGGAATTGATGTAGAAATTAAAGTTTATACAAAACCTGAAATTAATATAGGTGAAGAATATAAAGAGTGTGTTCCTGAGGTGGAACTTCCAGAAGTTACTGAAGAAGAAATTAATAAAGAACTTGAAGCTATTGCAAAAGAGAATGCAACTACAAAAGTAAGTGATAAACAAGTTGCACAAAAAGGTGATATAGCAGTTATTGATTTTAAAGGTTATATTGATGGTAAAGAAATGGAAAATGGAAGCGCTGAAGCTTATCCACTTGAGCTTGGAAGTGGAAGTTTCGTACCTGGATTTGAAGAACAAATTGAAGGTATGAAAGTAGGAGAGAGCAAAAGAATTAAAGTTAAATTTCCTGAAAATTATGTAAAAGAGTTAGCTGGTAAAGAAGCTGAATTTGATGTAACTTTACAAGAAATTCAAGAAAAAGTTCCAGCTGAGATAAATGATGAACTTGCTAAAAAATATCTTGGAGATGAAAACGCGAATGTAGAAAAACTTAAAGAATATATAAAAACTAGCATTCAAAATAGAAAAAAAGCTGAAGTTTTTGCTCCTAAAAAAGAAGAAATACTTGAATGTTTAGTTAAAAAATATGAAATTGATGTTCCAGAGGGAATTGTTGAAAAAGAAATTGATGTAATGGTTAATAATGAAGCAGCTAAACTTACTCCAGCTGAAATTAAAGAACTTCAAGAAAATCCTGAAAAACTTGAAGAATTTAGAAATAAATTCAAAGATGAAGCAAAAGAGAGAGTAAAACTTACATTTATTATTGATGAAATCGCAAAAAAAGAGAATATAAATGTAAGCGATGAAGAGCTCTCTCAAGTATTATTTTATGAGGCATTAATGCAAGGACAAAATCCACAAGAACTTATTAAATATTATCAAGAAAATAATTTACTTCCGGTTCTTAAAATGAATCTTGTGGAAGAGAAACTTTTAAATAAATTACTTGAAGAAAAGGCGAAAAAATAATGAGTATTTTAATACCTACAGTAATTGAAAAAACAGGAAGAGGCGAGAGAGCTTATGATATCTACTCTCGTCTTCTTAAAGATAGAATTATTATGCTTCAAGGTGAGATTAATGACCATGTAGCAAGTTTAATAGTAGCTCAAATGCTCTTTTTAGAAGCTGAAAATCCAGAAAAAGATATTTATCTTTATATTAATTCTCCTGGTGGAGTGGTTACAAGTGGATTTGCTATTTATGATACAATGAATTATATAAAACCTGATGTTGTAACTATTTGCATGGGACAGGCTGCAAGTATGGGGGCATTTCTTTTAAGCAGCGGTGCAAAAGGAAAAAGATTTGCTCTTCCTCATGCTAGAATTATGATACATCAACCTCTTGGAGGAGCACAAGGTCAAGCAACTGATATTGAAATTCATGCAAAAGAAATTTTAAGAATGAAAAAAGAACTTAATAAAATTTTGGCTGAAAATACAGGTCAGAGTGTTAGAAAAATAGAAAAAGATACTGAAAGAGACTTTTTTATGAGTGCTGAAGAAGCACTTAAATATGGACTTATTGACAAGGTACTTAAAAAAAGAGAAGATTAATGGAAGAAAAATATTCAAACTATACGGTTAAAGATTTAACTGAACCAAGTTCACCACTAGAGAAATTTGCTAAAAAAGTTTTAGATAAACTTATAGAAGAAGGAATACCCCCTATTCCTTCTAATTATGCTTTATATTTTTTTAATCTATTAGAGGAAGAGCCATTAGAATTTAAAAAACAAGTTTATGAATTTATTTCTCTTGAAGATAGCGATGATTTGGATAAAAATTTAGAACTTGAAAAAAAATTAAAACTTTCATTTAAATATTCAAAAGAGATTTTGCAAAAAACTGCTTTAATGTATAAACTTACATCAACACTTAAGAAATTACTAAAAGAATCTATTGCTCAAATGGCTCATATTGCTTCTCCAAAAGCAGTAGAAAAATATTTAAAAAATATTGATTCAAAAATTAGTAAAATTTCGGCAAATATGGATAAAGAATTGCAAGAGATAAAAGAACTTTATTCAAAAAATGTTGAAATTATAAAAGAAATAGAGAGTAATACCACTTTTGATATGGTGTATGGTGTTTATAATGCAAAATATTTTAAAAAATTGTTAGAAAAAGAACTTAAATTAATACAAAAATTTTCTCATAAAAGCTCTCTTATTACAATAAAAGTAAGAGATGAAGTATTAAAAGAATTTAAATTAAAAAAATCAGTTACTATTGTAAATAGGAGTGTAGCAAAAATACTTCTTAAAACTTCAAGAAGAACAGATGTTATTGCGCATCTTGGAGAAGGGATTTTTGCTATGCTTTTAAAACATACTGACATTATAGGAGCTCAAAAAACAATTGAAAGAATTTCTGAGATTATCAGTAATTCTGCAGTATTTATTGAAGGAAATGAAATAGAAATAAAAATAGTAGGTGCAATATGTGATATTACACCAAATATAAAAGCTGATGAATATTTTGAAAAATGCAAAAATAATTTACAAAAGGCTGAAAAAGAGAATAAATTGTTTGTAATAGAAGGAGAGTAATGGCTGTACTTGATATTGTAACTTATCCAAATAAAATTTTAAAAGAGATTTCTCGTCCGGTTGAGAGATTTGATAAAGAGCTTCATAAACTTCTTGATGATATGTATGAAACAATGATAGCAAAGAATGGAGTAGGACTTGCTGCTATACAAGTAGGTATTCCTATTAGGGCTTTATTGATTGATCTTGGAGATGAAGAAGGAAAACAAAGCAAAAATACGCTCATTGAAGTTATTAATCCTGAATTTTTAGAATGGAGTGGAAGTCAAAAAGATAAAGAAGGATGTTTATCTGTACCTGATTATTTTGATGAGGTTGAGAGATATGAGAGAGTAAAAGTTAAGTTTTTTGATAGATTTGGAAAAGAGCATATTATGGATGCTAATGGACTTCTTAGTGTGGCATTTCAACATGAAACTGACCATCTGGATGGACATCTTTTTATAGAAAGACTTGATTATATAAAACGCAAAAAGTTTGAAAAAGAGTGGAAAAAATTACTCAAAAAACGAAAAAAATAAATTCAGCTACACTTGATGGATTTGTTGCTAAAAAAGTTGAAGTTGAGAGTTCATTTACTAAAGCCTTGCCTGGATTTTCAATAGTAGGACTTGGAAGCCAATCTATTCAAGAAAGTAAAGAGAGAGTGAAATCAGCTCTACTTAATAATGATTTTGAATTCCCTCCTCTTAAAATCACTATAAATCTCTCTCCATCAGATTTGAAAAAAGAAGGTAGTCATTTTGATTTGCCAATAGCTCTTAGTATTATGTTTTACAATAAAGAAATTGATTTAAATGAATATTTAGTTTTAGGAGAGCTTGGACTTGATGGAAGAATTAAAGATACCCATTCAATTTTTCCTATTATTCTTTCTCTTAGACCTAAAAAAGTGATTATTCCTTTTGAATCTGCTAAAAAAGTATCAAAAATTCCAGGAATTGAAATTTATACATTTTCACATTTGAGTGAATTTAATGAATTTAATCCAAAAAAGATTGAAAATAGCGAATTTAATTATGAATATATAAAAATTAAAGGCAAAAAATATTTTTATAAAAGTGATTTCAAATTTGATTTTAAAGATGTAATAGGTCAAGCGCAAGCTAAAGAAGCGGCTTTAATAAGTGCAGCTGGATTTCATAATATTTTATTTGAAGGAAGTCCTGGAGTTGGTAAATCTATGATTATCAATAGATTAAGATATATTTTACCTCCTATGAGTTTAGAAGAGATACTTGAAGTTGAAAAGTTAAAAGCAATAGAAGGCAAAGATATTGATTTTTCTCCTCAAAGACCTTTTAGGTCACCGCATTATAGTTCTACTAAAGCGGCAATATTTGGAGGTGGAAGTAGAGGTGCGAAAATAGGGGAAATTGCTTTTGCTAATAAGGGGATTTTATTTTTTGATGAACTTCCTCATTTTCAAAAGGATGTATTAGAAAATTTAAGACTTCCCCTGCAAGATAGAAA
>JALVUH010000110.1 GCA_027035735.1 Nautiliaceae bacterium | reverse complement strand
ATATTAAAGTTATTGAGAAATTAGAAAATTTAGCAATGGTTGAAGTTGAGGATAAAGAAAAAATGGCAAAAGATTTACAAGAGATTGTTAATTTTGTAGAGATGTTAAATGAACTTGATACTGAAGGGATTGAGCCAAGTTTTAGAGTGCTTAATATTACGACTCCTTTGAGAGAAGATGAACCTGTGAAAAAAGATATTATAAAAGATGTTTTAGCTCATGCTCCAAAAGCAAAAGATGGATATTTCATAGTTCCTAAAATTATTGAAGGATAAAAATGGCTCTAAATTATACTCTAGAACAACTTTTAAAAAATGTTAAGCAATATAATGCAAGTGATTTGCATCTTAATGTAAATGCTGAGCCTATGCTTAGGCTTGATGGAGTCTTAACTCCTCTTAATCTTCCAAAACTCACAAATGCAGATGTAATAGAACTTTGTTATTCGGTTCTTACAGAAAAACAAAAAGCACAACTTGAAGAAGAACTTGAACTTGATTTTTCTTTTGAGATACCAGGAATTGCTAGATTTAGGGCAAATTATTATTATGAAAGAGAAAACTTAGCAGCAGCTTTTAGGATTATTCCTCCAAGACCTTTGAGTTTGGATGAATTAAATGCACCAACTGTTTTCAAAGAACTTATAAAAAAAGAAAAAGGTCTTGTTCTTGTTACAGGTCCAACTGGTAGTGGTAAATCTACAACGCTTGCAGCAATGCTTAATGAAATTAATGAGCATTTTAGAAAACATATAATTACAATTGAAGATCCTATAGAATATGTTCATCCAAATAAAAAATCTCTTTTTTCACAAAGGGAGGTTGGTAGAGATACAAAAAGTTTTTTAAGAGCTCTTCGTGCAGCACTTAGAGAAGATCCAGATGTAATTTTAATAGGAGAGATGAGAGATAGAGAAACTATTGGAGCTGCTATTACTGCAGCGGAAACTGGACATTTGGTATTTGCTACACTTCATACCAACTCAGCTGACCAAACAATAAATAGAATTGTAAATGTTTTCCCAGCAGAAGAACAAGACCAAATTAGAACTCAGCTTTCAATGGCACTTAATGCGGTAATTTCTCAAGTTTTAATTCCTAAAATTGGTGGTGGGAGAATTGCAGCACATGAGATTATGATAAATACACCAGCAATTGCTAATTTAATTAGAGAAAATAAAATACCTCAAATTTATTCTCAAATGCAACTTAATCAAGGTGTAACTGGAATGCAAACTATGAATCAAGTATTAGCAAATTTGGTAAATAGACATATTATTGATAAAGAAAAAGCAATGGCTTATTCAACAAAACCTGAAGAATTAAGGAAGTTAATTGGAATCTGATTTACTTGTTAGAAATTATGATTATAATTTGCCAGAGGAGTTAATAGCAAAATATCCTGTAACTCCTAGAGATATGGCAAAACTTTTAGTTTATGATAGAGCTAAAGATAAAATAATTCATACAATTTTTAGAAATATTTTAGATTTTGTAGGAGATAAACATTTTATATTTAATAACACAAAAGTAATTAAAGCTAGAATTTATGGAGTTAAAGAAACAGGCGGTAA
>JALVUH010000109.1 GCA_027035735.1 Nautiliaceae bacterium | reverse complement strand
ACAAAGCTGATAGTGGAGCAGTAGAAATAGATGGTCCTTATGGTATTTATTATGCATTAGCAAAATTAGGTCAAATCCCAAAAGAGCAAATAGCACTTCCACCTGAAATGAAAGCATTTGGAATTGTAGGATTTTTAAGTGAATTATTTGCTTCTCATCCACCAATTGAAAAAAGACTAGAAAATATAAAAGAGACAGCAAGAAAATTAGGATATAATGTTTAACTTCCAGGAATAAGACCAATTCCTTCAGGATTTATTAAGTCCTGAATTTCTTCATTTTTATGACATTTTATACAACTTTTTAATTTTTGATGCTGTGGAATAGGAGAGTTTATAAGCTTTTTTCTACTATGACAATCAAAACAATCAGCCCCACATTTATCCATATTTTTAGTAGGATGATTTGGATGACATTTAGTACAACTTTTTAAAAAATAATGTTCTTTATAATATTTATTATGAGGATTATTCTCTAAAGATTTTAATTTTGGATGACATTCAATACAATTAGAAGTACATCCTAATGCAAAAGAAACAAAAAGAAAAAAGAAAAATTTTTTCAATTTTCAACCTTACAATTGTTATAATTTTTAATACATTCTTCTTTAAGACAGAATCTTGGAGTTTTTCCATTTAAGAAATCTATTAAGTTATCAAGACTTATTTGCATAATTCTTCTTAGAGCCTCTTTTGTATAATAAGCCATATGAGGAGTTGCTATTATATTATCTTTTTTTGCCAAGTTCCAATCAGGCAAAACATCAGCAGCAATTATTCCATTAAAATTTTCATAAACATCTCTACTTATAATTTCAGCTCTTGCTGGATTTACTATAACTCTTCCTTTAAATTTTTTAATATTTTTAGAATTTATTAAATCTTTTGTTTGAGGAGTAAGAGGTAGGGCGATAAATAAAAAATCACTAACTTCTAATACCTCATCAAGAACAGGAGTGGTTTTTACAAAATCTTTTCTATGTCTTGCATATCCTATAACATTTGCCCCAAATCCTTTTGCTATTTTTACAATTTGAGTTCCAATAGTTCCAACCCCTAAAACTCCTATAGTTTTTCCTTCAATCTCAATTCCTTTTAAATCTTTATAATTTAAATTCCCTTCTTTAACTCTATTTATTGCAATATATATTTTTCTAATAGCCTCAAGCAAAAGTCCAAATGCAAACTCTCCCACAGCAGGACCAGCATATCCTTTTGCATTACTTACATATATTCCTCTTTTATAACATTCAACTATATCAATATGGTCATATCCGGCTGAGCGAGTTTGAATATATTTAAGATTTGGTAGTTTATCAAGCAAATTTTTATCAATCTTAGAGTAGATAAATACAGAAATTACATCATAATCTTTTTCTTCTTTAATAATCTCATTAGCAGTTTCCTTAAAAAATTCAATTTCTACATCTAAATTTTTAAGATTATTTTTAAAAAACTCTTTTTCTTCTTCTTTAACTTCAAAAAATGCAATTTTCATTTAATCCTCCTTTTTTTACATTCTATAAAAAAAAGGAGAGAAATTATGTCAAAGTTTTGACATTTTAACTATTTTCTTTTTTAGTCTGTGCTTGTGCTCTTTTTTTCATTCTTTGTTGTTTTTTATATTCCGCATATTTTTCACGGCTTTCTTTAGCTCTTATCTCAAGTTCACTCCAAGCCTTCTCAACCTCTTTTGGATTTGTAATTCTATTCATAAGATAACCAAGTTTTTTATCTTTTACTACTTCTTCTCCTAAAGGTTTTGTTCTTGTATTTGCTTGAGTTAAGCATCCTTCATCTGCTTTTGGACACACATCCACACATGCTCCGCAATAAATACAAAGATAAGGGTTATAATTATATTCTCTTTTATTTGTCTCTATATCAACTATTTCAAATAAAATAGCTCCTGGAGGACAAACATTTTCACATTTATCACAAAAAATACAAAGTTCTTCATTATAAAGGATTGTTCCTCTAAAACCTTCAGGTTCAGGAAAAGGTTCAAAAGGATATTTTACTGTCTCAGGTTTTGAAAATAGATTTTTAAAACTTTCAATAAACATTTTCACCATAACTTCTCCTTATCTTGCAGTACAGCTCATACAAGGGTCAAAACTTAAAACTATTGGCTGAGCATCAGAATATTTTTCCCCCACAAACAACTCTTTTAAAATAGGAATATTTGAATAAGTTGGAACCCTAACTCTAACTCTCTCAAGCACTTTTGTTCCATTACCTTTCAAATAGTAAAAACATTCACCTCTTGGAGCTTCAACTCTTACAAATGTCTCACCTTTTGGTCTACCTTTATATTTAACTTTAATATCTCCTTCTGGTAAATTATCAATTGCTCTTAAAATCAAATCAATTGAATGAATAACTTCCATTTGTCTTACTATATTTCTTGCCCAAACATCACCTTCAGTTCTTGTTTGAATTTCAAATCCAACTTCATCATATGGCAAGTAATCAAACTCTGCCCTAGCATCAGTTGCAAGTCCACTTGCTCTAGCAATTGGTCCTACTACATTATATTTTTTTGCATCATCTAAACTAATATAACTTATACCTTTTGTCTTAAGCCCAAAAGTATAATCCGTATCATAAAAATCATAAACTTTTAAAACTTTATCTTTTAGTTTAAGGAGTTGTTTTTTAATATACTCAGCTGTCTCTTTTGAAATATCTCTTCTAACTCCCCCAATTGTATAAATATCATATTGAATTCTATTTCCAGTTATATTTTCAAGCAAATCCATTACAATTTCTCTATCTTTAACCCCTTGCATAAATAAATTTTCATATCCTGCAACTTCTGCAACATGAGCATTTGCAAGCAAATGAGAGTGAATTCTATCAAGTTCAGTTATTATGAGTCTTATATACTCAGCTCTTTTTGGAGCTTCTACATCTAGGAGTTTTTCTATTCCGTGATGATACCCCCCAGCATGAGTAATTGAGCAAAATCCACATATTCTTGTAAGAAGATAAGAGACATTTGTAAATTCAAATTTGGTAATAGCAGCTTTTTCTATACCTCTATGAACATATCCTACATCAACTTTTACATTTGTAATAATTTCATTTTTTGTATCAAATAAAAAACTCACAGGCTCAGGCAACGCAATGTGTTGTGAACCAAACGGAACTACTATTTTATTTCCCATTATTTATCCTTTCTTAAAGGTGCAACAATATTAGGGTCTTTTATAAAAATACCTTTTTGAGTATTTTCTACCTCAACATCAAACATATCTCTAAGCTCCCATTCTGCCATCCAAGCAGATGGAATAATATTTGCAATTGAAGGTATCAATGTATCAAAACTTACATCCGTTACTCTAAAAACATACATTTTATTTTTTTCATTATAATCTGCAAAAATCCAATCAATTCTAAGCTTTCCACCTTCATCTACTCCATTTATTGTCACATAATGATATTTTTTATAGTCATACCAATTTTTAATATCTTCAACTACTTTTTCTAAAGTTGTTTCAAAAATCTCTACATTTGGATTAATCATCATTGACTCCTAAATTTTTAATCATTTCTTTAGAATGATTTTTCATATATTCTTTATCTTTGCTTTTTTTCTCCCAAATCTTAATAGCCTCTACAATTCCATCAATCAAAGCTCTTGGATTTGGAGCACATCCAGGAATCCAAACATCTACAGGAATAATATTATCAACTCCATTTTCAACATTATAAAGATGTCTAAAAACTCCTCCTCCATGTCCACAAGCTCCCATAGCTACTACAACTTTTGGCTCAGGCATTTCAAGATAAAGTCTTCTTAAAACATCTCTGCAATTTTTAGTAACAGGACCTGTTACAAGTAAAATATCAGCCTGTTTTGGATTACCTCTATTTAAAGCTCCAAATCTTTCAATATCATATTTTGGAGCAAGAGTTGCCAGAATTTCAATATCACATCCATTACATCCACCAGTGTTATAGTGTAAAATCCAAGGCGATTTTTTTCTAAATTTACTAAAAAATCCCATTATATCTCCTTATATTAGCGCAAGTAAAATTACATTAAGTGCTGCCATAGGAATTAAAACTATCCATGCAAACTTAACCATTCTTCTAAAATCAAGTCTTGCTGTTGAATTATCAAGTAGATTTATAAATAAAAATGCGAATATTACTAAAATTGCTCCAAGCCAATAATGACTTCCTCCAAAAAGAAAAGCAAATGTAAAAACATAAATATATTCAATCCATTTTCCTGTATATAAAGCTTCATAAAATGGTCCACTATATTCAATCTCAGGTCCGCCTATTATTTCTTGATGAGCTTCAGCTACATCAAAAGGAGATTTTTGAAGAAGCATTGGAATTGTAAGTAAAAATGCAATAAATACTAATGGTAAATCCAAAATAGGGTATCCATTATAATGTAAAACATCTTTTATATCAAAACTTCCTACAACCAAATAAAAAGATACAACCATTAAAACCATTAAAGGTTCATAACTTATCATATGCATAAGTTCTCTTAAAGCACCTAAAACAGAATAAGAACTTCTAACACTGCTTGCTCCAATTACAAGAGCAAGAACTGCAATAACATGGAAAAATACTGCAATTAGTAAATCATTACCGAGTAAAAGAACAGCTAAAGCAAACCACTCAGCAATAAAATACATAATTCCCATTAAAGCATGGAAAGAGTGAATCATTATTGGTCTTTTATCCATAAGTTTAAAAAAATCATAAAAAGGCTGCATCAAAGGAGGCCCCATTCTGCTTTGCATTCTTGCTCTTACTATTCTCTCAATACCATAAACAAATCCTCCTAATATAGGAGCAAATATAGTTAATATTACACTTATCATAATAAACCTCCTCCAAGAACTACTACCATAATAAATAGAGCAATACTAAAAGCGATTAAATAATTTTCGTATTTACTTAAACATTCAAAATTCCATGTTTCTATATATCTTGGGAATCTTTCTCCACAGTTATATGGATGAACAATATCTGCTTTGAATTTCACAAAATATGGAAGTGCATGAATTAGTAAAAGTAATATTAAAGCACCTAATATTTGCCAAAAATATAAAATGGAATGATTCATTTGCAAACTCAAACCTATTGCATGAATGTTTGCACTATTTCCAGCAATCATATTTGCTATTGGAACAATTTCATTTGCTATAAAAGGTGCAATAAAAATTGTAATTACAAGAAGCCATAAATAATACCAAACTGAAACAAAATTGAAAGTAATAGGGAGTTTTATAGGTTTAATTCTTTCAATTCCATGTGCTTTTCTAACACTAATTCCCAAAACTTTCATATATAAAATACTCAAAAATGCACTACCAGCACCAACATAAAGAATTAAAATAATATAACTTCCATGATGAAGAAAATTACTAACTTCTTCTATCATCATCCATTTACCTATAAATGTACCAAACGGAACAAAAGTCATATTTAAAAATCCAAAGAAAATAAACATTAAAGTAATAGGAGCTCTCTCAACAAGTCTTCTCATCTGTTTAATATATTTTACATGAAAAGCTTTTTCAAGCACACCTGCTTCCACAAACAAAAATCCTTTTGCAAATGCGTGAAATACAATTAATACTAAAGAAGCAGTAAGTGCAATAGGTGTACCAACTACTGCCGCAAGCATCATTAGTCCAAGAAGAGAGATTGTTGAGTATGCAAGTATTTTTTTGAAATTATCCTGAGTTAATGCAATAATCGCCGCTACTACAAAAACATATCCAGTAGTTATGATTAATAATTTTGCAAGAAGAGTACCTTTTATTACAGGTGCAATTCTCAATAATAGATAAGGAGCAATTTTTACCATTGTTGCTGAGTGTAAAATAGCACTAACAGGAGTAGGGGCTACCATCGCTCCAAGAAGCCATTTATGAAATGGCATTTGAGCACCTTTAACTAAAGCACTCAAAGATAAAAATCCTAAAGCAGCAATTGCAACAGTTTTTGGATGATTTAATATATCTGTAAAATGATAATAACCATTATATTTAATCATTAAAATAAGCGCAATTAAAATCGCAACACCACCAATTTGATTCATCCACAATGCTAAAATACCATTATTAATAGCTTCTTCATCTTTTCTAAAACTAATTAATGCATAAGAAGCAAGAGTAGTAGTTTCAAACAAAGCAAAGAACCACTCTATGTTATTTACGCTTACTGCAAAATTCATAACACCTAAAAACCAAAGTAAAATCGCAACGAATGTGTGTTTATTCTTTTCATTATAATCCATATATTTTGTAGCGTAAATTACAATAGGAACACCAACAAGAGCAACAATTACATAAATAAATGCAGAAAGTTTATCTACAAAAATATTTGGAGTATCTGAATGAGGCATCATTATAAGAGCCATAATTAATAATGTTATTTGCAAAATTGCAAGAGATATTACCAAAGAATTTTTATATTTAATTCCTACATACAAAAAGAAAAATAAAAGTCCAAAATCATACACATCCATCAAAATATCAAGTATTTTGGAAGTATGAATATAAACAGGTAAAGTCCCAAAAAAAAGCTCTATTGCAAAAAATGCAAGAATAGGAAGTAATAAATAACTTAAACTATTGGTCACAAAGTCATTTTTAGCTAAATATACCGTTAAAGCAAATACCCACGGAATAATGATACTCAAAACAATTAATGATTCCATTTTGCCCTCCATTTTAAAAATACTCTTTAATTATATCAGTAAATGAACATTAATTCAATATTAATGGTAATTTAAAAATATAAATTGGAAAAAAATAAACACTAATGATATAATTTTAAAAAAGGTTAAAAATAAAAAAATTTAAAAAATTTTTAGAGTATCTCTTTTTCTTTTTCTATTTTCTTTTTGAAGAGATAGTAATAAAATCAGCTAAAAAACTCCT
>JALVUH010000108.1 GCA_027035735.1 Nautiliaceae bacterium | reverse complement strand
CAACCGACCCAAAAGATAAGCAAATATGTGAATTACTCCAATATGCACCGACAGCCTTTAAAGATAAGATAATTGAAAAGCTCTTGCAGTATAAAAAAGATGTAGAGGAATTTTAATAAGCCTCTTTTCTATGCTTTATGCTTAATATCTGTATAACCTCATCTTTCACATCAAACAATACTCTATAATTACCAACTCTAAACCTATAAGGCGGATAATGATTTGTGAGCTTTTTAATATTTGGAGTGTTTGGATAATCTTCTAGCAGCATTATTTTTTCAAGGATGATTTTTTGATGTTTTTTATCTATCTTTTGCAGCTCCTTAAAAGCTGACTTAGATATTTTAACTTGCACTTAGAGCCTTTTTTACATCTTCTAAATTTATAAACTCATCATCTTTAATATCTGCTTTTGCTTTTTTGATAATAATACTCTTTACCGGATATTCTCCTAATTTATCACTTATCGTCTCTATAACGGCATTTACAGCCTCAAAAAGTTCGTCAAGGGCTTTTATATACCTTTTGATTAAAATATCGTCTATATCCTCTAAAAGCAGATTTAATTCTTCACTTAGAGTAATAAATTCATCTTTATTTTTTTTAACTTCTTCATCCGGTAGAGATGTTATTATTTGATTTATTAATTTAGCTTTTCCGATAAGCTCTTCAATATTTTCATCACTTAAATTAAGTTTGAATATCTTAGCGGGGTTTATTTGCATAGTCATTTTTTATTCCTTATATCTATTTTTTCAAAATCATCATATTTTATAAGCTCTTCTAAATTATCGTTGAGTATTTTAATATTATTTCTAATAGCCTTTACTCTTTTTTCAAGTTCATAAGTCTTATGTTTTGTTTTATAGTTATCAATTACACTTATTAAAAAGTCTTTAAAAATTGCTATTAAATCAATACTTTGATGTGTAAAAAAATTATTATTGATTACCGCTTGCATAGATAGCTCCTCTTTTAATTTATACAATTATATCAAATAAATATTATGTAATAACGAATAAAAGCCATTTAAAAGGCTTTATTTTTCGTCTATAATTTCTAAGACTTCTTTATTTGCTAAGGCTGTTGAGGTATGGTAATTAATGCTGACATACTTATTAATCGTTGTAGCGTTTTTGTGTCCTAATACTCCGCTGACTATTGAGGCTGGTATACCTTTCTCTATAAGTGCTGAGGCTAATATATGACGGCAGTAATGCAGACTAAACTCAGGCATACCAAGAGCCTTTTTAAGTCTGTCAACCTGTCTGTCAGGTTTTTTTAGATGTTCTTTCGGATTATTGAAGCTGAAAAATACCCAGCCTTTCTTTTGCACTCCAAGTTCAATTAAAGCCTGTTTGATAAGCGGCGGCAGGTCGTAACGCTGATTTTCGTTCGGTTTCGCGTCTGCTATCCAGTAATAATTATTTGCAAGGTCTATATTTTCCCACCTCATTGTTAAAATTTCCCCTTTTCTTCTCCCGCTAAGTGCAAATAAGAAAAAAGCCCTGTAATAAGGGTCGTCGTTGTATAGGTCCATAATAGCACTGAATACCGCTTTTAATTTCTCCTGAGCGTTGGTAACTATCTTTTTAG
>JALVUH010000107.1 GCA_027035735.1 Nautiliaceae bacterium | reverse complement strand
TAAATTATGATAAGCCTTTTAGGATATCTTTATTTGATGTTGAGATTGAGAGTATTAGAATTTTTGATGAGACTACTCAAAAAAGTCTTGAAGAAACTGATGAATTTACAATAATTCCAGCAATTGCCGGTCTTGATGAAGAGGAGTATAAAGAAATAGAAGAGAAAATTAGAGAGAGTAAGTATGCTACCTTTTATAAAGATTTTTATTCACTTGGATTTTGGTATCTAGAAAGAGATTATTTAGATAACTTTTATCTTACAAATGATTTAACACAAGAAATTGAAGAGTATAAAGAGTTTCATAAAGAAATTAATCCTTATATTTTTAAAGCTCCTATTATTCCTGAAGCTAAAGAGTGTAAAGATTTAAAAATTAGTAATTTAAAAGAATTTTTAGAACTTCACAAAGGCAAAAGTATAGAGATTTTAGCTAAAAATGAAGTTTTACTAAAACAAGCTGATATATTAGATTTTGTAAAACTTAATAAACCTCTCACAAAATGGATAGAAAGTAATGCAAGAGTTAATATAATTTGTAGTGAAAAAATAATTATTTCACTTAATCCTCCTGAATTTGAAAAAAGAAAAATAAGCGATTTAGTTTTAGATGAGCTTAAAAAAGGTGATTTTGTTGTTCATGAAGCCCATGGTATCGGAAAATTTAACGGACTTAAAAGAATGGAAGTTCTTGGTAAAACAGGAGAGTTTGCCGAAATTCTGTATGCAAATGATGATAAATTGCTTTTACCTGTAGAAAATCTTGAAAAGATAGAAAGATACATTGCACCCGGTGGAGTAGTTCCTACTCTTGACAGACTTGGAAAAGGAACTTTTGCTAAAAAATTAATTAAAGTAAAAGAAAAAGTCTTTGCTATTGCAGCTGATATTATTAAACTTGCCGCAAAAAGAGAAGTAATTGAGCCAATAAAACTTAAATTTGATGGAGTAGAAGAATTTATAAAAAAAGCACCTTTTATTCACACGCCAGACCAAAAAAAAGCTATAGAAGAAATTATAGAAGATTTTAAAACAAAAGTAATGGATAGATTACTCACAGGAGATGTTGGATTTGGTAAAACAGAAGTTGCGATGGTGGCAAGCTATATTGTAGCAAATAGTGGCTATCAAGTAGCAGTAATTGCTCCAACGACTATTTTAGCAAATCAGCATTATGAAAGTTTTAAAGAAAGATTTAAAGATACTAATATAAAAATAGCAAAACTTGATAGATTTACTTCAAGCAAAGAAAAAAAAGAGATTTTAGAAAAAGTTAAAAAAGGTGAAATTGATATACTTATTTCAACTCACGCTGGACTTAATGTAGAGTATAAAAATTTAGGACTTTTAATAATTGATGAAGAGCATAAATTCGGAGTTAAGCAAAAAGAAAAATTAAAAGAGATGGCAGAAAATATTCACACTCTTTATATGTCAGCAACTCCAATTCCAAGAACTCTTAATATGGCTCTTAGTCAAATTAAATCAATTTCTTCTCTTGAGAGCGCTCCAAGTGGCAAAAAAGAGACTAAAACATTTGTTAAAGAGTGGGATGAGAGTTTAATAAAAGAAGCAATTCTTAGAGAAATTAGAAGAG
>JALVUH010000106.1 GCA_027035735.1 Nautiliaceae bacterium | reverse complement strand
TCTACAATTGCCTGACCTGAGTGTATAAGTTTGGCATTTGGAAAATGTTTTTTAAAAGTTTTACTTAAAAACGGATAATGAGTACAGCCTAAAATAACTATATCAATATCTTCTTTATTTATATCTTTAAAATACATATCAAAAATTTTATCAGTAATTTCTCCCTCAGTTATTCCTTCTTCTACTAAAGGAACAAAAAGAGGAGTAGCAATTGAAATAATATTTTTAAATCCATTTTTTTTTAATAAATTTTGATAAGCATTTGATTTTATAGTCCTTTTAGTCCCAACAAGCAAAATATTTGAATTTTTATTTTCATTTTTAAGTGCTTCAACTCCTGCTTCAATTACTCCTAAAACAGGAAAAGATGCCTCTTTTTTAAGTTCATTTATAGCAACTGCACTTGCAGTATTACAAGCAATTACCAAAAAATTTATATCAAAATTTTTAAGAAATTCAAGCGCTTCAAGAGAATATCTAATAATTGTGCTTTCATTTTTATTTCCATATGGAACTCTTGCAGTATCTCCATAATAAACAATTTCATCAAATATTTTAGCTTTTAATATCTCTTTTGCTACGCTTATTCCCCCTATCCCACTATCAAAAATACCGCATCTATTCATTAATTACGCTTAAAAATTCCTTATTATTTTTTGTTTTTAGCATTTTAGAATAAAGTAATTTAAGAGCTTCAATTTCATCCATTTCACTTATAATATTTCTAATAGCCCAAACTTTTGCAAGCTCTTCTGGAGTTAATAAAAGCTCTTCTTTTCTTGTTCCAGATTTAAGCAAATCAATTGCTGGATAAATTCTCCTATCAGCAATTCTTCTACTAAGAACTGCTTCCATATTACCAGTACCTTTAAATTCTTCAAAAATAACCTCATCCATTTTTGAACCTGTATCAATTAAAGCAGTTGCAATAATAGTTAAACTTCCACCTTCTTCTATATTTCTAGCTGCTCCAAAGAATCTTTTTGGTTTATGAAGAGCATTTGCATCAACACCTCCACTTAATACTTTACCACTTGCAGGTGTTACTGTATTATAAGCTCTTGCAAGACGAGTTATTGAATCAAGCAAAATCACTACATCTTTTCCCATTTCAACCATTCTTTTGGCTTTTTCTATTACAAGTTCCGCTACTCTTACATGGTTTTGTGCAGGTTTATCAAAAGTTGAAGAATAAACTTCACCTTTTACACTTCTTTGCATATCAGTAACTTCTTCTGGTCTTTCATCTACTAATAAAACCATAAGCTCAACTTCTGGATGATTTTGAGTAATTCCATGAGCTATCTCTTTTAAAAATACAGTTTTACCACTTCTTGGAGGTGCAACAATAAGTCCTCTTTGCCCTTTTCCAATCGGTGCAAATAAATCAAGAACTCTTCCAGTTAATTTTGTAGGGTCATATTCAAGTTTTAGTTTTTCTTGAGGATAAAGAGGTGTTAAATTATCAAAAAGAGGCCTTTTTTTTGCTTCTTCTGGCGGCAAATAATTTACAGCTTCAATTTTAAGTAAAGCATAATATTTTTCTTGATCTTTTGGAGGTCTTATTTGACCTGTTACGATATCCCCCGTACGCAAAGCAAATTTTCTAATTTGTGTTTGAGATACATAAACATCATTTACAGAATTTTCAAAGTTTCCTCCAATACTTCTTAAAAATCCATAACCATCTGGCATAATTTCTAAAATACCAGTAAAAAGCAAATATCCGCCTTGTTGTACTTGAGTTTTAAGTATCTCAAACATCAAATCTTGACGTTTATATTCTTGAGGATTTTCAACCCCTAATTTTTTGGCAATTTCTATAAGTTCATCTGTTGGCATACTTCTTAAAGTCTCAATTGTATACCCTTCTACAGGAATATGTGTGCGTTGTTTTTTTGAATTTTTTTGGGATTGTTGAGAATCTATAGCTTCATTATTCCCAGTGTTGTTTTCTTCTTTAGTTTCATTAATTTGATTTTCTAAGTTTTGATTTTCCATATGATTTAATCCTTGTAGATAAATTTGAAGTTTAAGTGGTAAATTTTGTGCGATTTTAGTTAAATTAACTCTATTTGTCAAGATTTGAAAATTTGTTATAATTTAATAAAAAGGTTTTCATGCAAAAAATCAAAGCAGATAAAGAAGATAGATTAGATAAATTTTTATCAGAAAAATTAAATGTTCCTCGTAATCAAATACAAGATTTAATCAAAAAAAATTTAGTAAAAGTAAATACTAAAATAGTAAAAAAAGGAGGTATTAAATTAAAAATTGGAGATATTATTGAGTATAAAACAAAAACTCCAGAAATTAAAAAAGAATTTAAAGTAAATTTTGAAATTCCAATACTTTATGAAGATGAAGATTTGATTGTAATAAATAAACCACCTGGAATCGTAGTCCATCCAGCACCAAGTGTTAAAGAAGCTACAGTTGTAGATTGGTTAAAGGAAAAAGGATTCAATCTCTCAAACATTGCAGGAGAAGAGAGATATGGAATAGTTCATAGGATTGATAAAGAGACAAGCGGGGCTTTGGTAATTGCAAAAAATAATAAAACTCACGAATTTTTATCAAAACAACTAAAAGATAAATCTATGGGTAGGTATTATCTATTTTTATTAAATCATCCTCTAAAAGAAGCTATATGCGTAAACAAACCTATTGCTAGAAATCCAAAAAATAGAATAAAAATGGCTGTTATAAAAGGTGGAAGAGAAGCCAAAACACTTTTTGTTCCTATTGAAAAAAATTTAACAGCTGCAAAATTATTCACAGGCAGAACTCATCAAATAAGAGTTCATTTAAATTCAATTGGCAGATATATTTTAGGAGATACAACATATGGTAAAAAAGAACAAAACATTCCAAGAGTTATGCTTCATGCAAGAGAATTGTATCTAACTCATCCAAATGGAAAAAAACTTAGTATAATAGCACCATTATTTGATGATTTCAAAACTTTAATCAAAGGAATAGATAATGAAAAAATTAATAATCTCAGCCGCTACTTTGATATTTATAACAGGTTGTGCGACTAATTTTATAACTCCTAAACAACCATTAAAATCAAATCCAAATTTACCAACCGTAAAAACATTTAAAGCATATCCAGATAGAAATGCAATTGCTCTATATTGGTCAACTGTACCTAATATGAGTGGATATTATATTCAAAAGTATGACTTTAAACATAAAAGATGGATTCAAATAGCCACAATTCATAATCCTTATAAATCAATTTATGTAGACACTCACTTAAAACCAGCCCATATTTATCAATATAAAATAGCAACTTTTGACAAAAAAGGAACTCCTTCTCTTTCAAAAGAAGTTACTATATCAACTCTTCCAAGATTAGCACCAGTAGTTGTATTAGAAGCAAAACCAATCGTAAAAGGAAGTATAAAAATTATCTTTAGACCTCATCCAAATGAAAGAGTAGATAAATATATAATCCAAAGATATAACGACCAAAAAGCAAAATGGGAAGATATAGCTACTCTTAAACCAAGACTTAATGTAGAATATATTGATACTGGACTTAAAGATGGGAAAATTTATAAATACAGAATTTTTGCAAAAAGCTTTGATGATATTAAATCTTTACCTTCTAAAACTATAGTAGTTTCAACTTTCCCTAAACCTCCAGTAGTTTTGAATATCCATGCTACTACTGATTTACCTAAAAAAATTGTAATAACATTTTCTCCAGTTAAAAATGCAGCATATTATAAAATTTATATTTCCAATAGCCCAAATGGAGACTTTGAATTTTATAAAACTACCAAATCAACTACATTTGTAGATTATATAGGAAAAGATGGATTTATAAGATATTATAAAGTAACAGCTGTATCTCCTCATAAAACAGAATCACTACTTAGTGATACTCCAGCTGTAATGGGAGAAACTTTGCCTAAACCTGCAACTCCTTTAGTTTCAACAAATAAAATGGGTAATGAAATAGAATTTATATTTACCTCTCCTGATAATAGAGCTGTAAAATATTTAATTATTAGAAAAGAAAAAATAAGCTTTTTTAAATCAATCAAGAAAAAATTTATAGCAAATTCAAACAGATTTACAGATACAATAAATCCAAAACATTCATATGAATATAAAATCTATGAAGTTGATAAATACGGTCTTATTTCTAAAAAACCAGCTGTAATAGAGGTAGGAGAATAATGCCTCACATAGTCATAGACAAAATAAAAAACCTCTCCTTCCCTATAAAAAGTGAAAATTGTGAATTTTTATTTCAAGCAGAAAATTTAATTGCTGTAAAAACGGAAAATGCAAAATTTTTAATCCAAATAAGACCTCATAAAAATGGATATTTGATAAAATATGACAAAATCACTAGACCAATAATAAGTGAAATTAAAAAAGCTTATTTAGATTTCGTAAAAATAAATGAAGCTAATATTATTTTTGAAAATATAAGTGGAATAAAAGAAAAACTTCCCAACAAAAATATGCTTGAAATTACAGATGATTTAAGTAATGTTGATATTGTTGAAGTTGGATTTGGAAGTGGAAGACATTTAATTCATCTTGCCAAAAAATATCCTGATAAACTAATCTTAGGAATAGAAATTCACAAACCTTCAATAGAACAAGTTTTAAGAAGAATTGAACATGAAAAAATTTCAAATATAAAAATAATAAATCATGATGCAAGGTTAATTTTAAGTAAAATTCCATCAAATAAACTTCATAGTATTTATGTTCATTTTCCAGTTCCTTGGGATAAAAAAGAACATAGAAGAGTTATAAATAGTGATTTTATTAAAGAATCAAAAAGAGCTTTACAAAAAAATGGATTTTTACATCTAAGAACAGATAGTGAAAATTATTTTTCTTATTCGCTTGAAAAATTTTTAGAAGAAGATAAAATAGATTTAAATATTAAAAAGAATATACCTTATGAGATAACAAGCAAATATGAAGAGAGATGGATAAAACAGGGGAAAAATATATATGATATTTTTATGAAATCTCTTGAAATTTCACCTGAAATTAAAGAAGAATTTGATTTCTCTTTTGAAAAAAGACTAATAAATTTGGATTTCACACCAAAAGTGTATAAAAATTTTGTAATACATTTAGAAAAAGAATTTAAAATTAACGAAAAAGATTCTTTAATTAGAGCTACTATAGGACATTTTAACAGACCTGAACATATTTATATAGTAAATAGTGATAAACCTTATTATTTTAAAATTCCGGCACCTATTAAAGAAAATTATTTAGCACATCTTGAACTTAAAAGGCTTTTTAATGGGTAAACTTGTAGTAGCAAATAACTTAACCTTAACTTATGAGAATAATCCAGTAATAAAATCTTCTAATTTCACAATAAATAGTGGAGATTTTGTATTTTTGACAGGGGTTAGCGGAAGTGGTAAAACAACTATCATTAAATCTTTATATGGAGAATTAAAACCTCACAGCGGAAATTTAAGAATAGGAGAATTTAATCTTTTTAATATTTCAAAATCAAAACTTTCTACTCTTAGAAAACATTTAGGAATAGTTTTTCAAGACTTTAAATTAATACCAGAGTGGAATATCTTAAAAAATGTAATGCTACCTCTTTTAATAGCAGGAGTAAATAAAAACGAAGCGGAACAAAGAGCAATGGAATATTTAAGTAGAGTAAAATTATCTCACAAAGCAGATAAATTTCCAGCTGAACTTAGCGGAGGAGAACAACAAAGAGCGGCAATTGCAAGAGCCACTATCCACAATCCTGTAATGATTTTGGCAGATGAACCAATTTCTGGATTAGATGAATACTCTGCTTCTCTTGTTATGGATTTATTTATTAAAGCAAATCAAAAAGGCATTACAATAGTTATAGCATCTCACTCAATACCAACTGAATTTAGTATCAATTTTAGACAATTACATATAGAAAAAGGTAAAATATATGAGCTCGCTTAAAAGCCACTTTACATTAATTTTAGCATTAATTTCTATTTTATTTAGTATTTTTTTATTTAAAACCTTCTCTCAAATTCTTTATAAATATAAGCAAAATATAATTGATAACTATTCAATAGTCATAGTAAGCACCAAACAATTGTCTCCAAATGATGTAGATAATTTAGGAACTTTAAAACAAATAAATATAAATAATGAACTTAAAAAACTTAAACAAAAATATCCAAATATTGATTTTTCAAATATTACTTTGCCTTATTTTTACAAATTAAAATTAAATACTCTACCATCTCCAAAAGAGCTTGAAAATATAAAAAATGAACTTTTAAATAAGCCATTTATTAAAAAAGTTATGACAAAATCATCTGCTCAAACTAAAATTTACAATCTTTTAATGCTACTTGAAATTATTACCAAAACATTTATGTATTTAATAGGAATTTTAGGATTTTTACTCATTCTAAAACAACTTGAAGTTTGGAAACTTTTACATAATGAAAGAATGTATATAATGGAACTTTTTGGAGCTCCTTTTTGGTTTAGAGGAGCCGCTCTTTTTAAAATAGCTTTTATTGACTCTTTAATATCTTTAATTATTACATTTATTTTAATCATTTTTGTAACAAATTTAACTATTTTCCAAAAAGTAATCAATGATCTTGGAATAAATTATCAAATTGATTATTTAAAAGACTTTGGTTTATTATTTGTGATAAGTTTTATAATTTCATTTATTAGTTCAATTCTAGTAGTAATAGGGAAAAAATGAGAATATTTATTATTTTCTTAACAATTATATTTGCTTTTGCAGCAAATATGAATACTACTAAAAAAGAGATAATCAAAACAAAATATTATATTTCTAAAATGAATAAAATACTTGATTCTTTAGCTTATGAAATACACAAAAAAGAACAAAGTCTAAAAGAAATCAATAAACAAATAAATAATTTAAATATACAAATTAAAAATTTAGAAGATGAATTAAAAAATTCAAATCAAAAATTATCTACATTAAATGATTTAAAAAATGGCTATGAAGAAAAAGCAAAAAATATTCAAAATTATATTACTAATTTTATCTCAGAAAATTATTTCATAAATA
>JALVUH010000105.1 GCA_027035735.1 Nautiliaceae bacterium | reverse complement strand
AGGAATATTAAAATTCCTTGAACTATTTTATCTAATAATTTCATTCTTCCTCTTTTATAGTCTCTTCAATTAAATCTTTACCAATTGTTGAATAAAATTGAGGATAAATAGCTCTTAATTTTTTAACCCATAAAGCTCTCTCTTGAGGTGTTAAATAATCAATTTCAAGTTTTCCTGTTCTTTTTGCATATTCTTTAATTTTTTGAAATTGTTCATTATTAAGCTCTTTTGCCCAAACTCTCTCTTTTGCTGTTGCTTCTTTCATAGCTTTTAATACTACTTTTTTTAAATTATCAGGGAGTCTATTCCAAAATTTTTTGCTCATAACTACCAGATATCCCAAATATCCATGATTTGTCATTGTCATATATCTTTGAACTTCATAAAACTTTTTAGTATATATATTTGAAATAGTATTTTCCTCACCATCAACTACACCCTGCTCTAAAGCTGAATATACTTCACTAAATGGTAATACCACTGGGATTGCTCCAAGAGCCTTAAATTGAGCAATCAAAACTTTTGAACTCATAACTCTAAATTTAAGACCTTTACAATCTTCAGGTCTTATTAGAGGTCTTTTTGAATCAGTTAATTGTTTAAATCCATTATCCCAATAAGCAAGTGCTACATATCCCTTTTTTGTTACCATCTCTCTTAATTTTTTACCTACTTCACCATCAAGTACTCTATGAAGATGATTCTCATCTTTAAATAAAAATGGCAAATCAAAAAGTCCAAGCTGAGGTACAAGTCCGGTAAATTTTGCAAAAGAAGGGGCTGCCATTTGGACAGCATTAAATCTCATTTTTCTTAAAACAACTTTATCACTACCAAGCTGTGCATTTGGATATACATAAACTTTTATTTTACCATGAGAAAGTGCTTCTACTCTCTTTGCAAAATAATCTGCTGCTTTTCCTTTTGGAGTATCAGGAGATACAACATGAGCAAATTTAATTACATATTCAGATGCCATAGATAAAGTCCCTATTAAAGCAATTGACAATAAACCTTTAAAAAATTTCATTTTTTCTCCTTTTTATTAATTATCACACATTTTAAAAAACTTTTACAATTTTTAATATTTAATTTTAAATTAATGTGAAAAATTGAAACAATCCTATTGACAATTTATAAATTTTTTTATATTATTTCACTCCACAAGGTGAGGTAGCTCAGCTGGCTAGAGCGCCGGTCTCATAAGCCGGAGGTCGGGAGTTCAAGTCTCCCCCTCACTACCATTAAAATCCCCATAAATACGATGTTTTGATGAATTTTAAAAATTATTACTACATAAAACATATCATCTCTTAATAGTTAAACCAATAAATATAAATTTTTCTAGCCTAAAAATATGCTCTATTGTTAAGCCCATTTAGTCAGTATCTTTTCAATAAATAATTGACTTTTAAATTATTCTAAGATAAAATTGTGTACCTATATACTTTTATAAAGGAGATTTTTGTTTAATATTAAACATAAATATTTATTTTCAAAATATAAAGAACAAAAATATTTAAAAAAATTAATTGAAAAAATAGAAAATAAAGACTTTATACAAATGTATAAGGAATTTGAAACAATATCATCATATAATGAATTAGAAAATTTTATTA
>JALVUH010000104.1 GCA_027035735.1 Nautiliaceae bacterium | reverse complement strand
CCATTCCGAACCAGGAAGTTAAGCCTTCCAGCGGTGATGATACTGCTCCCTTACGGGAGTGGGAAAGTAACTCCCCGCTAAGCTTACCAGTATATATTAAATTAACTTCAATTACTAAGTGTCTGGCACTGTCTATTCAATGCCGTCTAATATCTTTTCTTTATGATTTTTTAAATGAATGTTTGATAATGATTCAATTTCTTTATTGCCTATTTTTTTCTTCTTTGATTTTAGGTTGTTTTATTTTTAAGTCTAAAACAATAAATTTAATCAGCAGATTTGTTTTTTTGATTTTATTTGCTATTTTACTATTAAGGGAATAAAAATTTTAGATTTTATAAAATTAAAATACAAATTTTTTCATAAGTTTATTAGATAGTGTTTCTAATCTTTTTTAAAATTATTAGATTTTTTTTATGATAAATAAATTAAAAATTTTATAATAGTTTAAAAATTGCATTTAAATCATCAGACCAATATTCTTTTTTCTCACTATCTACTTTATCTGCTTCCTTAGAATATAAAAATAATTTAACTTCAATATTATCGGCAACAATATCTTTAACAAATCTTTCAAATCCAAGTATTTTATCTCTTGCGTTTCTTGTATGTTCAACTCCTTTTGGATCTACAAAAACTATTTTCTTTTTATCTTTTTGTTTTAACCAGAATATAAAATCCGGAGAAAAGTTATCCCAATTACCTTTATCAGTGTTAAAATAAGGAATCTTAATCTCATCTAAACTCTCATCAAGTTTAGAAAAATACCAACTATCATAAATTTCATTTAACTTTGGAATAATCTCAATCAAATCATAAATAAACTCTATTTCTGACCCTACTTTGATGATATGCTTAAAATTAACAGGAGATTCAATTATTTCTTCTTTTTCTTTATCATATTTTAAATGTAATAAAGGAATATAATAATGCTCTAATATCAGCTTACAATCTATAAAAGAAGGGATAAATTTGCTTTTTATACTATTTTTAAATTTAGACAACTCTTTTTTGGCTTCCTCTTTTAAACTTACAGGTAAATTAGGATTGTTGATAATCTCTTCAAGAGCTTTTAACTCTTTATTTTCATTTGGACATCTTTTGCTTTCAATAATTTTATTTAAATCTTCTTGAAATTCTTTAATATCTTCATCATTCATTTCAGCACAAATATACTTATAATGCTTAATCACATTATCATCAACTATTTTAAATCCTACAAATTTTTTAATTTTTTTATTAAAGTAATTATCAATTACTTTTAACAATTCAAAATCTTCTAAATTTAAACCACCTTTATTTTTTACTTTAAAATTCTCTTTAATTCTAATCTTACTAATTGTCCTTGGTGATATGTCAAATTTTAAAAGAAGTGTTATATCATCATAAATAGATAAAATTTCTTGTAGCTTTTCAAAATCTTCTTTTGAAATCACAAAAGGCTCATCATTATACTCATCACTCTCTTCAAACACTGGATAACACAAATCTTTAATTTCTTGTTTCTTGACATTAACCCTCTTACACTCTCTATTCAAATTATCACTAACTTCTTGTAAAGATAGTAAAACTTTTTCAATCTGCTTTTCATCAGAAGGAAAAATAAAAAGACTCTCTATCAAATTTACTTGTTTACAAACACTAATAGCATCTAATTTCATTTTAGATAAGACATTATTGATAATCTTAATTTCATCTTCTTTAAATTCAACATCACAAATTCTCTTTCTAAAATTTTTAAATGGCTCAATTCTAACACCTCTTCCAATTGCTTGTAAAACTAACTTTTTAGCCTCTTTTGTATTTCCAAGATTTACAAAATTTATAATATTTGGTCTATTGCTATCCCATCCCTCAATAAACTTTCTACTTCCCATCAAAATAGAAATATTTTCTTTAACATCTAAATTTTTAAATACACTCTCTTCAATGCTCTCTACTATTTCATAACCATCTAAAAAATCATTAGTCCATTTATTGATATTTGAAGCATTGATTAACATAAAATATTCATTACTTCCTTTTAGCTTAAAAACTAACTCATCATCATTTCCTAAAAGCCTACTAACTTCTATTTTATCTTTAGTTGGATTTGAAACATTAAAAATTTGATAAAAATCTTTTATAGTCAAATTTTTCAATATATCAATTCTTATATTACCAAGTCCAAACAGATATTTTTTAGAGCTTAATTCATTTATCAATTCATTTTTTAATTTCTCAAAATCAAATTCTCCGGCTATTATCTTTTGAAGTTGAATAAAATATTCCTTTAAATCTGCTTTTTCAATATTTACACTATTTGCTAAAACAAGCATCAAAGGAGCTGAATATAAAGGTTTTAGTTTTTTATACTCTTTCTTTAAAGCCGCAAGTAATATTAAAGATTTTACAATAGAGTCTTTTTGTTTTTCACTACCTGTTTTTACACTAGCTTCAAGTAGAGCTATTTTTTTACCATAGCCTGAGTTTAAAAATTTATCTAACTTAAAATCTTTAATTGTGCTCACTTTATCAATTTCCTCGGTAAAAGTAGCAGAAAAGTTAAACATTATTCCATTTTTAGCAATTAAAGCAAAAAGTTTTTGACGAATTGATTCGTCTTTATCACCTTTGTGAGCTTCATCTAAAATTAAATACCAATTTCCATTATTATAAAAATCATAAAAATTAAGCACTTCTTTTTTAGTTTCTGTTGCTACAATATTATCAGCTCTATAAATATACAAATCATCATATTCGTTAAATTCTCTTAAATCTTTAAGAAATAGCTTTTCATTATTTGATTTATTAAATTCTTCAAAATGAAATTTTATTTGTTCTATTATAGAATTACTTGGAGCAAGAATTAAGATTTTTTTATTTGGAATTTTTTTTAATTTTATTAGTTTTCTTAACATATCAACTAATTTAACCATAATAAGAGTTTTACCACTACCCGTTGCCATCCAATAGCTACACCTATTAACTAACTCTTTAAAACTAATCTCATCACTATTTTTGCCTAAATACAAATAGCTAAATCTTTCATCTCCTATAAATGAATCCTTAATTTTTAACTTTGAAATATCTTTATTAAACTCTAAATATTTTTGATAAAGTTTTTCTTTATTAAATTTTTTATCCTCAAAAGCAAGTTCAAAAAATTTAAGTGTCTTTTTTAGGGCATCTACTTGATAATCAAAAAGAGTTTTTTCTTTTGTAAAAAATCTAAGCTCATCTTCTGGGATAAAAAAATTATTTAACTCTACAAGTTCTACAATCTTCTCAAGCATAACTCTCTCCCCAATATATCAAAGACTTTAACTCTGGATAATTTTTAAAAGTTAAATTATTTAAGTCAATCTCCTTTGTCTCTAAATAGATTTTATCTTTTGTAATTTTTTTAATTTTTTCTCCAAGTAAATTTGAAATAGTTTCAGCTAAATCAATTCTTTTACTTGGATAAATCCTATCAAATGTATAAAAAGCATTATTTTTTTTTATTTTTATTCCTTTAAGTCCAAGAAGTGGAGAAGTTTTTATATCATTTTTATATTCTGCTTTTTTTAGAATGTCTTCATATTGTTCGAGGGAATAATATTTGAAAAACAATGAATTACCATTTCTATCTTGTGGATAACCTTGTTTATAATTTAATGAAACACAGAGTTTCTTAATTCTTGGCAAAATTACATTATTGAAATGTTCTCCCATTTCAATCAATAAAAATTTCCTATTTCCTCCATCATCTTTATTCAATCTAATTACAGCATCAGCAGTTGTTCCACTTCCTGCGAAGAAGTCTAAAATACTAAATTTTTTATTTTCTATCAATGAAAATATATCGTATAATAAAAAAGGAGATTTAGGAAAATCAAATTTTAATTCCATATTTTTAAGTATAAAAGTACCTGTACTTCCAGCATAGTTTGATTTATTCCATAAAGATTTAGGTTTTATAAATTCTTTTTCATTTTCTTTTATATAAACATCAAATCGTCCATTCACTTTTCTAATAATGACTTTATCTAAATTTTCACTTAAAGTTTGCTTGCTCCATCTCCATACTCTTTTTCTCCCACTACTATCAATAGGTAAAATTTCTATAATTTCTTCTTTACTTTTTTTTTCTAAAAAAATTTTATTATTTTTAATAGAAAAATATATTGGATAATGTAAGTTAGGTCTCTTATCTGGAGTAGAATTTGAACCACTTCTTCTAAAAGGAATTAAATTAGTTTGATTTTTAAAATTCTCTTTTTTTAACTTACCTAAATTTAATTTAATTTTATTATTAGCATATAACAAACAATATTCGTGTGTAGTAGCTATAAATTTATCATCACTTCTACCTCCAGGATTTTGAATAATACATAATGAAGAAATAAAATTTTCCTTTCCATAAATTTCAAATAATAAATTATTAAGTCTATCTCTTTCATTATCATCAATAGCACATTCAAAAATTCCATCTTTTTTCAAAAATTGTTTAGCAATAGATACCCTATTTTCCATCATCGTAAGCCAAGTAGAATGCTTAAAACGGTTTATATATGCTATTTCACTTGATGGAGCATTATAAGGCGGATCAATATAAATTAAATCAATTTGATTTCTATACTTTGGCAAAAGAGTATTTAGAGCTTGAAAATTTTCACTATGAATAAGCCTTCCATCAAGCTCATCATCAAGGTTATCTATTTTTTCAAGTAAATCTATTTCAATATCTTTAAAATATTTTGTATCAAAAGGCAAATATTTATACTTTTCATCATTTATTCTGCTTAATTCAAAATCTTCATCTACTAATTTTAAACTTTTCCATTCTTTTATTTGCTCTTCAATTCCATTATATTCTAAAAATTTATCTAATACTTGATATTTTTCTAACCTGTCTTTTGTAATTACATAATTTGAATTAAATACAAATCTAGGTTTAGTCCATATTCTTTTTAATTCATCTTCAAATAAAGAAACTTCATCAATAACAATATCAGCTACTTCTTTTAAAAATTTAAGTTCATTTAGTCTATTTTGATTAAAAATTACCTCTTCATCCTTAAGATAGTTAAACATGTACAAATTAAACTGCTCTTTTAAAAATGCTTTTGCGTTTTTGTGGATAAAATAATCTATTTCGCTTTGTTTTTTATATAAAGTTAGTGCTTTTTTAAATATTTCCTCTTTTAATTTTGGAATAAGTTTTTTAATAGCTTTATATTTAGTAATTACAAACTCAACCTTAGCTTCTTTCATTAAAGATTGTTTATCAACTTTTTCAATCAATAATTCAATATCATCTGCTTTTAACTTATCTTTATTTTCATATACAAAATTCTTAACTACTTTAATATGAGTATCATTTTTTTCTAAAAGAATCTTTCTTATTTCTTTTGGTTCTTGTTCTCCTAAAATCTCTTTTAATACTTCATAATTTTGTTTTTCTTTATACTTAACTTTAAAAGTTAAAAAATGTTTTACATTTTCTTTTTTATAATCTACAAAATAAAATTCAATATCCTTTTTTTCATTTCCTTTTCTTTCTCCTAAATCACTTACATCAAACTTAAAAATAAAATCTGTCGTTTCATCTTCTAATTTGATTTCCATTGAGTTATAAACTTTTTGGGTTTTTATGTAATATAAATCCCTTGTTTTATAAAAAAGCTCTACATCTTTTGAAGAGAGTTTAGCATAAATATTTTTCCATCTTGGAGTATTAGCAAACATAATACCACCACTCTTATCAAAAAAAGAGTGAAAAAATGTGTAGAGCTTATCGTAAATTTCTTCTTTATTTTTTCTACCAAAAAGTTTATTTTTTATTCTATTTTCAATCTTTTCAAAATGAAGAGATTTTAATTTCATTAAATTTACATAGGCGCTATCACCTTCAATTTTTTCACCTATAAACAAATCTTTTAGCAAAGAAAAAAATTTAGCTTCATTATCTTTTGTCATGTTTTTCCTTTTTTAAACAATCACTAAAATATTCTTTTGTGATACAGTGGATACTTCCGTGTTGTCTGATAAGAACATTTGCATTAATAGGGATTATTTCTCTATCAAAAATTTCTTTGAATAAATCATAAACATATCTGTCTTTTTCATCTTCATAAATTGGCAAAATTACAGCTTCGTTTGTTATAAGAAAGTTGGCATAAGTTGCCGGAAGTCTTTCATTATTGTAGTATTTAGCAGAAGGTAGAGGTAGGGGGATTAAATTAAAGTTAGTCTTTTTAAGTTCTTCTTTCATTTTTTTAAGCTCATTATAATGAATATCGTTTTTATCTTCACATTTGCAGTAAACTATTGTATCTTTGTTTACAAATCTTGCTAGAGTGTCTATGTGAGAGTCTGTATCGTCACCTTCTAAAAATCCGTGATTTAGCCAGATTATTTCTTTTACGAAAAGTTCTTTTTTTAAAAAATCTTCAATTTCTTCTTTATTCATTGGATAGTTTCTATTTGGTTCTAATAGACATTGACTCGTGGTCAATAATACTTGACCATTGGTATCAATACTTCCGCCTTCTAACACAAAATTGTAACTTTTATAAATATCAAAAATTTCTCTTGAAATTAAATTATCGTAATTTGCCGGGAATTTAAGTCCCCAGCCGTTGAATTTAAAATCAAGAAGTTTAACTTCGTTGTCAATTTTTACGCTGATTGCTCCAAAATCTCTTGCCCATGTGTCGTTATTTTTTACTTTTTTGAATATAAAATTTTTGTGTTTAAGATGATTTATTGTGTTTTTATCTTCATAGCAAATTAAAACTTTTTGATATTGTGCTATTGCATAAGCTATTTCACTAAATGTTGCAACAGCTTCTTCTAAACAGCAGTTCCAATCAGTATTTTTGTGAGGAAAAACAAGTTGAATAAATTCCTGTTTTTCCCACTCAGGTATTAAATAATTCATATATCTCTTGGGTCGGCAATTTTTCCTGCAATTGCACTTGCTGCTGCAACTGCAGCGTTACTTAGATAAACTTCAGAGTTTCTGCTTCCCATTCTTCCTCTAAAATTTCTATTTGTAGTAGCTACACATCTCTCACCATCTCCTAAAATTCCCATATATCCGCCAAGACATGCACCACAAGTTGGAT
>JALVUH010000103.1 GCA_027035735.1 Nautiliaceae bacterium | reverse complement strand
TGAGGCTCTGAAAACTCTCTTCCTACATTTACTCCATTAATAAAATCTGTTTTTTTATAAGTTTTATCATCTTCAAAAATATCCAAATAATCTCCAAAATGGATTAGCAATAATTGCCATTGATGGACTTCTTTCATATTATTC
This sequence comes from Nautiliaceae bacterium, assembly GCA_027035735.1. Classification (GTDB taxonomy): domain Bacteria; phylum Campylobacterota; class Campylobacteria; order Campylobacterales; family Nautiliaceae; genus JALTBU01. Next base: position 1,500 of record JALVUH010000103.1, on the reverse strand, counting down.
CCTCTTCTTTTAGCCTAATTATATCTTCTCTTAGCTCTAACCAAAGCTCTTTATTATTTAGGGCTAATTCCTTTAAACATACTCCATTACTGACTAACTCCTGATAAATAGGACTATTCTGTGCTATTTTTAACCAAGTATCATATATTTTTGCACTTTCTACTGCGTTAAAGTCTATAATTCCTTCTTTTCCATTCCAGCCATAAACTAACCCGTCATTATCAAGTCCAAGCCAATAATTAACTCCGTCCATATTTTTAAATCCCCAAAACTTCTCATTTCCGCTATAATTTTGCCTGAGTAAAGCCACAAATGCTTTACGATTGTTAAAATAATTCTCTTGTATTCTGTTATCAGCCTGTATGTTTTTCGGATTTGGGCGGATATAAAAATGCAAATGCGTAACTTTCCGCACTGTTTTTATTTCTTCATAATCAAAAATTAAGTCGGTATGTTCTGCAAGCTCGGCTTTTGCTTTTTCAAGTATTCTTCTTTTTAGCATACCATATACATAACTTCTTGGTATTTCAAGCATTTGCCTAAATTCATCTAAAGTAATTATTTTTTCTGCCTTTCTCCCCTGTCTAGAATACATTTCAAGCCAATCTTTCAAAATTTCATAAATTCTAATAGAATAACTGCTTTTTAAAGGCAATATATTTTCGAGTCTATATTTCAAAAATTTTTTTTGAGCTTCAAGCAAATATGGTCTTAACTTGTTACTTATTTCAAATTCAACTATTCCTTCTCCTTCTTTATATTCAGCACTTGCTACCCAATTAAGCATTAAAAAACTATTATCATTATCATTTTCATTACCTTTTGGGATATAAATAGGTTTTTCTAAAAGTTCCTTTAATGCTTCTTTTACTGCCCAATATAAATCTTTTCTTTTTAATCCTGTAAGCTCTTTAAAATCTTTTACTTTAAACTGATACAATTCATTTATATCATCACTTCTTTTAAGTCCTGCAATCAAGGTGGTAATAAATTTAAGACTTAAAGGATTTAATTTATATCTTGCTTTCACTACTACATCAGCTTTTTTGACTTCTAAGTCTCCATTTACTTGAAGAAGCTTTGCCATTTAAAAACCTTTTTATGAAATTATATTATAATAAAATAACATTTATTGAAATATGTTATTTTTTACCCTGAAAGTGTTATTTTTTATACCCTGAAAATGTTATTTTTTACCCTGAAAGTGTTATTTTTTACCCTGAAAGTGTTATTTTTAAATCATCAAAAGCCCTAAATTTAGGGCTTTTCGGCTTTCTACACTATACATATTACAAGATATTATATAGACACTATACGCGCGCATGCGCGCGTAAGAGAGTTTTTTTAATCCAACTTTTATTTTTAGTTCTATGATTACCAGCGTAAGTTTTTTGATTTTCGAAAGCGTATTTGGAATCTATTAAAAGGAAAGGTATTTTTATATCTTTTTTCGCTTCTAAAACGGCTTATAAGAGAATTTTTTGGTTTTTGAATACTTAG
>JALVUH010000102.1 GCA_027035735.1 Nautiliaceae bacterium | reverse complement strand
TAATCAGTAATTTAAGGGAATTTTTGGTATTTTTAAATGATAAAGACCCAAAACTTCCGCCTGAGTGGGCAGACGCAATGCATGAATTTTTAGAAATGAAGCAAATTAAGCCAAAATTTTTAATGCCGCCACTGAGAATTGCAATGGTAGGAGATACAAAAGGAATTGATTTAGCTGCACTTCTTAGCGTACTTGGCAAAGAAGAAGTCAAAAAAAGAATAGCAGGTTTAATTGCTAAATTTGAGGTTTTTTAACCTCTTTACAGCTAAAAGCAGTAAAAATACAATAACCGCATAAATCATATCAAAACCGATTGTAAAAATGATAAATCCCATGCTTAAAACTGCAAAAAGGGCTGTTTTTTTATTTTCAAGAAGTTTTAAGGCACTGAGACTTACTAAAAAATAAACCAAAACAAAAACTCCGTTTGAATAAATTATCAGCAAATCTATATTGAAATTGATAATTGCTTTTAACAAGCTGACCAATAAAACAGTTAATACAATTGCGCTTAATGCTTTTTTAAATGAAATTTTAAAAGTTGTGGCAAGGCGTGCGAGGGATGCAATATATAAATTAACAGCCATAAGACATATTAAAAATGCAAGAACTCCTGTTAATGTTTTTGCAAAAGGGAGAATCTGTGAAGCTATCAGTGCAAAAGAGCTTAAATTTTTAGATTCATCTCCGTAAGCATTAAAAACCAATACCGAAAAAGTTGCCGCCATATACATTAAAGCAACTGTTATAATTGCAATAATTATTGCTTTGAAAAAATCGTTTTCATTTTTAAACTCGTGTGAGAGATGTGTAATTGCCTCAATTCCTACAAAGCACCAAAATATTATTCCCATTGTTTTTATTAAATTTAATTGATGGGATGTAATTTGTAAATCTTGAAACAGAGATATTATGAAAAAGGCTGAAACTAATAAAATTATAGTGGAGGTTATGAAAATATTGATATTTGATGAAATGTGAAAAGAGATTAAGTTTAAAATAAAAACGATTAAACTCATAAAAATAATAAAGGGAATTAAATTTGTTGTATTAAAAACATCTGCTAAATAAGCAGCGCCTGTAATAATTACAACCGGAGGTCCGATTGGAGTGATTGAGAGATACAAAAGCGAGGTTATTTTGCCAAGGGTTTTTCCAAATGCGTTTTCTACAAAATATGCACTTCCTCCGGCACTTGGATAAAGTTTGCCAAGTTTTCCAAATACAAATGCAACGGGTAAAATTAAAAGAGCCATTAAAAGCCATAATAATAAAGCCGTCCAACCGCTGTATGTGGCACTTAAAGCCGGTACTATAAAAATACCGCTCCCAAGAAGTGTAACTATAATGGTGGCTGTTCCCTGATACAAATTAAGTTTCATAATAAAGTCCTGAATTAAAGCCTGTTAAGTGGTATGGCTTTAAGTTTTGTCTATGGGTTAAGGTTGAATTTTTAAGATTGTTTAACAGATTTTTAAATTCTTCAATTTGAGATTCAAATTTTTCATTTTCAATAACTTTTATACTTTTAATCACTTCAAGAGCTTCTTCAAAATCCCCGTTTTCAATAGCATATTTTGCATAAAGAATTTTTTTATCAAAAATTTCATCTTCAACATTATCTATTATAAGCTGTAAAAAGTGTTTTAT
>JALVUH010000101.1 GCA_027035735.1 Nautiliaceae bacterium | reverse complement strand
CCAATTTGAACAATTGAAAATTCAATTTTTCTAATAAAATTATTAAGTTTTTTAATATTTGCTTTTATTGTATTAATTTCTTGTTTTTCTAAATTTGAAGCTTCTATATTTTTATCAATAGAATCTATTATATGTTGAATTTCACTAGAAATAGCTTCAAATGTTTTATAAATAAATTCAAATGTATTACTAATTTTAGTTACCATTTCAAAAGCATTATCAATAAATACTTTTGACTGATTTGAAAGATTAAACGAAGTTGTAGCATCATTTTTTGAAATTTCCGCTGCTTCTTCTATTTGAGAGAGTGCATCAACTATTTCTTGCATAGAAATATTTAAATTATCAATAGATAAAAAAAGCTCATCTGTAGCAGTGCTTATATCAAGAGATTTATGTTCATCATCTCTTTTTAAAATATCTTTAAGCATTTTAGAAGTTTCAGTAGTATCATTAAACGCTTTAACTTCTGAAGCAATAGTATTTGTAACTTCACTAACTGCACTTGCACTTTCTTCAGCTGCCGCTGCAATAGTTTCACTTGATTGATGAAGTTTATCAATTTCAACCACTAAATTTTTAATTTCACTAAGCATTTTATTTGCAAACTCTACAATAGTAATTATACTAGTTTCAATTTCTCTCATTTTATTAGCTAAATCAAGAGCTGTTTTTGATAATTCTTCAATATCTTGCTTGGTATTTTGAATATTTTCAGATGATTTAGAGATATTTCCTTGAATATTTGAAACAACTTCTTTAATTCTTGAAGCATATTTATCACTTTTTTTAGCCATTGCTCTAATTTCACTTGCCATTACTGTAAAACTTTTACCCTCTTCTCCTGCTCTTGCCGCTTCTATTGCTGCATTTAGGGCAAGAAGTCCGGTTTTTTTAGAAATTTTAGTAATAATATCTACTGCATTATCAATTTCTTTTGAAGCATTTAATAAATCTTGAGATATTTCAAAAATAGTATTTGCTCTATTTGAAGTATTATTAAGAGATTCACTAGCTTCTATAAAAGAATTGGTAGCTTGAATTATTAAATTTTTATAATCATTTATTACATTTACAACTTCTCTAACTTCATTTTCTAAAAATCTGCTTCTATCTTTAATTTCAGATATTGCACTAGCACTCTCTTCGCTAGCTCCTGCACTCTCTTCAGCTGCTGCTGCGATTTGTTCCATTGAAGATTTTAGCTTTTCAATGGCATTAAGACCTTCTTCTGATTTTTTATAAAGCTCATCGCTTATCTCTTCAATAGTATTTGGCATCTTTAATTCTTCACTAGTTACTTCTTCTGGAAGTTTGACAAAACCCATAATCAGCCCCTTTTTAATATTCTTTTTAAGAAGCTGATTTTGTAATCATTAGTAAAAAATTCATATAAAATTTTTTAATAAAAATTACTTCTTACAAAATCAAACTTCTTAAGTAAATAAATTATAATAAAATTAAAAAAAAAATCAAAATTTATCCATACAAAATTTTTAATAACTTTTATCATAAAAAATATGATACAATTATAAAAAAAGGAGAAAAAATGGCAAAAAAAAGAGTAGCAATTAACGGACTTGGTAGAATTGGAAAAATGGTTCTTTGGCATTATATTATCAATAAACCTGAAAATGTTGAAATTGTAGCAGCAAATGGAGGA
>JALVUH010000100.1 GCA_027035735.1 Nautiliaceae bacterium | reverse complement strand
ACTTGCAGTAGGAGCACTTTTTGCACAATCTAATAATGCAAATTTAGAAGCAAAAATCAAAAAACTTCAAAACGAAATAAATCAACTTCAACAAATGGTGATTTCTAATACAAAAAAAGTAAACCCTATTTTTGCAAATTCTCATCTATTCTTCTCTTATGATTTAAGAACAGCATGGGATTATTTACATTATAAAACAAATACAAATAAAAACTATACTAACAACATCCTATCAAATAGAGTAATTTTAACAGGTGTAGCAAAACCAAGTGATAATTTAAAAGCAACTGTTCAAATTGAAGCAAATAATATTTATGGAATGAATTCAGAAGAGTATTGGTCTCCATATCAAAATATCTCTTGGGTAACAAATGAAACACCAGATGATACAAATATCAGATTAAAAACAGCATTTTTTAACTATTTCTTTGGACCAGATCAAGGATTAATGTTTAGTGCTGGTAGACGCCCATCAACAGAAGGTTTTCCAGCAAACTTGATTTATAACGATAATCCAAATTCACCAATAGCTCACTTAATTAACATGGAATTTGATGGATTTAGTTTTGAAATTTCAAATGATATCTTTAGCAGATTAAGTGATAATTTTAGCAACTGGGGAACTTGGATGAAGTTCTGTGCAGGTAGAGGATATTCTAGTTCTAAAGGTAAATGGCCAAAAGATGGAAGTCCAGCTTACTCAAAAGATAACTTAGGAATTACTGACTTTGCAGGATTTTTATTTATTCCTTATGATGATGGTCAATATGCATTATGGACAGAAACACTCTGGGCATGGAACTTAAAAGGATATAATACTTATGCAGACTTAGCAGCAAATAAAATGAGTGATTTAGGTGATTATTTTGGTGAAGATATCAATTTCAAAGCTATTGGAATTGGTAATACTGACAGTGATTTCTTAAATAATACTACTGCATTTATTGATTTTGCATTTACAAAAACTATGCCTTATTCTGGAAAACAAATGCAAGGTTCTACAAAATCAAAAACTGGTACTTCTATATGGGTAGGTGCTCAAATGCCGGGAATTGGTGCAAACGATACTTGGGGAATCAATTATGTTCATGGAACAAAATATTTTAGACCTATGACATACGGAGAAGATACACTTGCAGGAAGTATTGCGGCTGTTAGAGGTAATGCTTATGATATTTACTATAATAGACAAATCATCCCTCATCTAACAGCAGGACTTAGAGCTACATATCTAAATTATAATAAAGCTGGTAGTGATGGATTCTTTGGTGTAACATCTGATCCAAATCAACCAAAATATGTAAATAGAGCTTACGATATAAGAGCTTATATTAGATATCAATTCTAAAACCACTTTTTGTGGTTTTTATTTAAGAAAAATTTATAAGAATCCCTTTATTTTATAATTTTTTCTTATAATTAAACTTTTGTAAAAATTTTGTTATATAATTACTTGTTAATAAGAAAAAAGGAGTATAGATGTCTAAAATAGTAGACCTCAAAAGAAGGAATTTTCTAAAAACATCTGCCGCAGCGGCAGCTGGTGCATCTATGGCTTCTTCATTTGCTTTTGGTTTTAGTCCTTATGAAGATGCAATAGAACAAAAAAACCACAAAGAAGAAGAAATCAAAAATGCAAAATATAACCCATCAATTTGTGCGA
>JALVUH010000099.1 GCA_027035735.1 Nautiliaceae bacterium | reverse complement strand
CCTCTTAGATATTCATCAAAGTTCATTTTTCACTCCTTATAATTTTTTGTTTATTGTCATTTCTATTATATTCTACTTGGAAAGTTGTATGAGTTATATGAAATTTTTCTTCTAAATCTTTTTCTAACTTATCAATCAATTTTGAAATTTCCTTAGCACTTAAATTTTCATTCAAATCAATGTGTGCTTCTAAAAAAATATCGTGTTCATTTAATTGCCAGATATGTATGTGATGTATATTTTTAATTTCAGGATATTGCTCAATTTCTTTAATTACTTCATCTAAATTTACACTCTCAGGTGAATATTGCATCAAAATTTTTGTGCTATCTTTTACAATATCAAAAGCCGAATAAATCAGATAAATCGCAATTAAAAGTGAAATTATCGCATCAACTGAATAGATTTTAAAATAATAGATTAAAACACCGCCGATAATTACGGCTATACTTGTTGCTACATCTGTAAGTAGATGTAAATATGAGGCTTTAATATTTAAATTATTATGTGAATCATCTTTTATAAGTAAAACGCTTGCACCGTTTAAAATTACACTAAGCAGACCAAATCCGATAACCCATAATGATTTGATGTGTTCTGGGTGCATAATTTTATGGATTGATTCAACTATTAAAAAAACACCAATACCAATTAAAACTGATGCATTAAAAAGTGCCGCTATTATTTCTGCTCTTTTTAATCCAAAAGTGTTTTTTTCATTTGCCGCTTTACCTGCTAATTTATTTGCAATATATGCAATAATTAAAGCCATAACATCGCTGAAATTATGCAAAGCATCACTAAGAAGAGCAAGGGAATTAGCAAAAATTCCCCCTATAATTTCAGCGATAGTAATAATTGAATTTAAAATTATTGTAATAAAAAGTTTTGTTCCGTTAACCGGATGGTGATGATGTGCCATTAGTCTACCTTAATATCTTTTGCTTTCCCGCCTTTTAGTCTTTCCATGAGTTTTAAAAGTCCTCCATCAAGGTATTTTGCATTAAATCCTTTTTCTTTTAAAAATGCTGCTGCAAATGGACTTCTTCCAACTCCGGGACAAGCTGTTATGATTAATTTATCTTTTGGTAATTTTTCAAATTCATTTTCTAAAGTTTCTGGGTCCATATCAATTGCAAAAGGTAAATTCCACACTTTTTTTTCAAATGGCATTCTTATGTCAATTAAAATTGCTTCATTGTTGTTGAATTTTTCAATAAAGCTTTCAATATCAATTTTAAGGTCTTTGTGAATTTTTGGTGTTGCATATTTAATCATTTTTACTCCTTTTAGTAATTTTTCAAAAATTTCTTTTATTTCTTCTGCTTGAATAAGCCCTTCAAATAAAAGTTTTCCATCCAAAAATACACTTGGATCTCCGCCTCCTCCCATTTCTATGCATTTTTCTGCATTGTTTTCGTAGAAAACTTGGAGTCTTAACGGCAGATGTTTAAGTGTGCACATTATTCTTTTTGACATTTTTAGTGTTTCAATTTTACTACCACATATTGTAAGTACAAACAAAGGCCATTCAGGATGGCCTTCGTTTAAAATTTCTCCTTCATCTAGTGCGTAACAATAATCATACATTATTGTTCATCTTTTCTTTTTTCAAATATATTTGTTTTTTTATTATCTGGGTCTGTTGCGTAAGCTAGCATTGGAACA
>JALVUH010000098.1:5942-7301 GCA_027035735.1 Nautiliaceae bacterium | reverse complement strand
CCAAAAGATTATTATATTGTTCCTAAAAAAGGTAAATTTATAAAAGTTGCTCTAAAAAATCTTGAAGGTCAAGTATTTACAAATCCAATTACTGGTAAACATGAAAAATTAAGAACTTTCCCAATTTGGAGAGATTCATTATATCAACAACCAGAAGATGGAGATGTAAGAATTGTATTTGGTAGACATGCATATTTTACTCAAAGTATGCATTCAAACAACTACTTGCTTTTAGATTTAATGAATTACAACTATGTATGGATTAATGATGAATTAGCAAAAGAAAAAGGATTAAAATACAAAGATGAAGTAGAATTATATAACCCATCAACAGGTGTTACTGAAAGAGCAAAAGTTTATCCTACAAAAAGAATTAGAAAAGATACTATGTTTATAGCTACAGGATTTGGAGCTCAAAATCCAATGCAAACACTTGGATATAAAAATGGAGTATCTCAAGCAATTATCTGTTCTAATGCAATAGATCCTATTATCGGTGCTGCTAGCATGCACGAAACTATAGTAAAAATAAGAAAGGTGTAAGCCATGGCAAATTATGCAATAGCACTTGAATATCAAAACTGTATTGACTGTAGAGCATGTGAAGTGGCTTGTAAAGATGAAAATGGAGTAATGCTGGGAGCTGATAAACAAAGAATTTGGGTAGGAGTAGTAGAAGGTGGGCAAACACTTACAGATATTTTTGTAAACTTCTACCCTAGCCAATGTAACCATTGTATTGATGCTCCATGCGTTACTGTTTGTCCTACAGGAGCTAGCCACTTTGCAGAAGGTGGAATTGTAAAAGTTGATTATGATATGTGTATTATTTGTAAAGGTTGTATGGAAGCATGCCCATATGATGCAAGATTTGTAGATGAAACAAGACACGCTGTTGATAAATGTACATTCTGTGATGGAAGAATCCAAGAATATGGAACAACAGCTTGTTCTGCTACATGTCCTACAAAAGTAAGAACATTTGGTGATTTAGAAGATGAAAATTCAGCAATTGTTCAAGCTATTAAAGATAGAAAATTCTTCTTCTTAAAAGAATATGAAGGAACTCTTCCAAAATTATTTTATCTTGTACCGCAAGATGAAGAATTTGCTAGAAGAACATTAGGTGATGGAATTAAATTTCACACATGGGATGAAATTAAACCAAAATATGAAGCTGCTACTCAGGCTAAAAAACCTGAGTGGAAAAAAGCGTAAGGAGCTAACATGGCTACTGAATATGTAAAATGTTGTGGCTTAAATATCAAAAAAGTAAGTTTTACTGAACTATTTTTTAATAAAACTATGATTATTGCATATATTCTTCTTGCAATTGGTCTAATTGGATGGTATGAAATT
>JALVUH010000098.1:0-5842 GCA_027035735.1 Nautiliaceae bacterium | reverse complement strand
TTAGGAATTGTAGTTCCATTAATTCTATGGCTAACTCAAAAACCAGTTCCATCATTAATAGCTGCAATTTCAGCACTTATTGGAACATTTTTTATGAGACAAGCGTTTATTTATGGTGGGAATATTGTTCCTATGACAAATAGATTTGGAACAGGTCCAGAAGCAACTAGTACTTATCAATTAGATGCTCTTAAACCTTATGTATACATCCCTCCTCATACAATGGAAATTTTAATTATTATTGGATGTGTAGGTCTTGGAATTGCAATTTATTCAATTTTAGATTCACTATTTGATGTAAGAAACATCAACGATAACGCAGATCACTAATCTGCGTCTTTTTTTCTTTTTATCCAAACTTATTCTTTGACACTTCAATTTTAATAAGATTTTCTTATAACTAGCAATAACTTTTTTACCATTTAAGATATTTTTACTCCTTTTTTATTTAAGAATGATATAATTAATTAAATATTAAATTTGAAAGGTAAAAAAATGTCAAAACCAAAAGTTGTAATCCTTGGAGCTGGAATTTCTGGACATACGGCAGCCTTAAATTTAAAACATAAATTAAAAAATAAAGCCGAAATTATTGTGGTATCACCTAATAAAAATTATCAATGGGTCCCATCTAATATTTGGGTTGGTGCTGGATATATGAAACCAGAACAAGTTTATTTTGAGCTTGCTCCAGTATATGAAAAACTTGGAATTGAATTCAAACAAGCAAAAGCTCTTAGTATTCATCCAGAAGGTGATGGAGATAATAAACCATATGTAACGATTGAATATACTAATCCTAAAAGAAAAGGTGAAAAAGAAAAAGTTTATTACGACTTTCTAATTAATGCAACAGGACCTAAACTAAACTTTTCAGCAACCCCTGGACTTGGACCAGATACTGGTAATACTGTTTCAATTTGTAGCTATGACCACGCAGAACATGCATGGAGAGAACTTAGCAAAGTTATAGAAAATGCAAAAAAAGGTAAAAAACAAAAAGTACTTATTGGACTTGGACATGGTGGATGTACATGTCAAGGTGCAGCAGTTGAATATACAATGAATGTAGCATCAAAAGTATATGATTTAGATTTAATGGATTATATTGATGTTACATATATTACAAATGAAATGTTTCTTGGAGATTTAGGGCTAGGTGGTGCTTATGTTAAAAATAACGGATATATTTCTCATACAAACAATATCATCCGCTCAATGTTTAGCGAATATGGAGTTGATTGGATAACAAAAGCAAGTGTATACAAAGTAGAACCTAATAAAGTTTATTATGAAACATATGAAGGTGAAGAAAAAGAGATTGAGTATGATTTTGCAATGCTTATTCCACCATTCTCTGGAGTTGGAATAAAAGGTGTTGGACCAAATGGAGAAGATTATACAGATAAACTATTTAAACCAAATGGATTAATGATAGTTGATGCTGATTATGAAAGCGCAAAAAAACCTTATCATGAATGGGGTGCTGATGAATGGCCAAAAAAACTTCAAAATCCAACATATCCAAATATTTTTGCAGTAGGTATTGCATTTGCACCACCTCATCCAATATCAATGCCAAATAAAACCGCTTCAGGTAGACCTCTAACACCAGCACCGCCTAGAACAGGTATGCCAAGTGCAGTTATGGCTCATGCAACTGCTCTAAATATAGCTGAGTGGATACTTGAAGGAAAGCCTAGTTTTAGACACAAAGCAAGTATGGGTGAGATAGCAAGTATTTGCGTTGTATCAATTAACTATGGATTTAGAGGAATTGCTGGAAGTATGTCAGTTTATCCTACAATTCCTGATTTCAAAAAATATCCAGACTTTGGAAGGGATATTAAATATACAATTGGAGAAGTTGGAAGTGCAGGTCATTGGTTTAAATGGCTTATGCATTATATTTTCCTATGCAAAGCAAAAGCAAAACCATTTTGGTATTTAATACCAGATTAAAAAGGAGAAATTATGGCAATAAGAAGTCCACAAATTGGATTAAAAATAAAAGAATGGGAAAAAAGAGCATATGATGAGAGTAAATTTGGTATGTATCCCACTTCATTTGAGAGATGGAAAAGAAAATGTATTATATGGCAAGTGATAAGATTTATAGTTTTATCACTTAAATTCAAAAAAACAGCATCTGTAAATGGATAAAATAAAAAAATTTATGTATAATTAAGAAAAAAAAGGAGTCTTTATGGCATTAGAATTAACAAAAGATAATTTCGTAGATACAGTAAAAAACGCAAAAGTTGCAGTAGTAGATTTCTGGGCACCATGGTGTGGACCTTGTAGAATGATTGCACCTATCATTGAAGAACTTAGTGAAGAATATAAAGATAAAGGTGTAGTTGTTGGAAAAATCAATACTGATGAACAACAAGAACTTGCAATGCAATTTGGAATCAGAAGTATCCCAACAGTTCTATTCTTCAAAAACGGAGAACTTGCTGATAGCATGATAGGAGCTGCTCCAAAAGCAATGTATGAAGAAAAAATTAACGCACTTCTTGGAGAATAAGAATAAAATCTAAATTTTTTTACACTTTTAGCTCCTTTTTTGGGGCATTAATGGTAGCTGCATTTTTTTTCTATTTTAAATATAAGTTTAGTGAATATAAATTTGTAGATTTTAATAAACTCACTTTCTATACAAAAAATGATATTTTTGTCCCTAAAAAAAATGAATATTATTTACTTCTTTTTAGTTCTCGTATGTCAAATCTAAAAGATTTAATAAAACAAATTCCAAAAGATTATCCAATTTTAGCTGTTGATATTTATCAAAAAAGAAAAAATTTTAAAAATATAATATATACAACAGCAGGAATAAATACTATAATTAAACTTATACAATATCTAAATATTTATGAAGTACCAGTTGTAGTAAAAATAAAAAGATATCATAAATTTTTATACAAACAAGATTCACCTCTAAAAGTTTTAAAGTAAGATATGAAAATGATATTTTTATATCTTACTTTAAAAGGAAAAAAATGTATGACATTATAATAATTGGAGCAGGTCCAGCAGGACTAAGTAGCGGTATTTATGCAAGTAGATTAGGTGCTAAAACATTAATATTAGAAAAATTAACTCCGGGAGGACAAATTACTCTAAGCAGTGAAATTGAAAACTATCCAGGAGTTTGTGAAATAAAAAGTGGTCTTGAATTTATGGCTTGTTGGCCTGAGCAAGCTAAAAGATTTGGTGCCAAAATCAAAAGTGAAGAAGTAAAAGAATTAAAAGTTGAAAATGAAAAATGGATAGTTAAAACACACAAAAATGAATACATTTCAAAAGCTGTAATAGTTGCAACAGGTTCAACTCCTAAAAAAGCAGGATTTGAAGGTGAAGAAGAATTTATTGGAAGAGGTGTAAGTTATTGTGCTGTATGCGATGGATTTTTTTATAAAGATAAAATTGTAGCTGTAATTGGAGGTGGTGATACTGCTCTTGAAGAAGCTTTATATCTTAGTAAGATAGCAAAAAAAGTGTATTTAATACATAGACGTGATAAATTTAGAGCCGCTCCTTCTACTCAAAAAAAAGTTTTTAATACTCCAAATATAGAAATAATCTATAATGAAACTGTAAAAAAAGTATTGGGAAAAGAATTTGTAGAAGGTATAATTCTATCTTCAAATAAAGAGATAAAAGTTGATGGAATTTTTGTATTTGTTGGAATGAAAGTTAATAATGAATTAGTAAAAGATTTAGTAGAGCTTAATGAATGGGGAGAAGTTAAAGTAGATTTAAATATGCAAACTTCAAGAAAAGGACTTTATGCAGCAGGTGATATTAGAGAAAATGCAGTAAAACAAGTAGTTGCTGCAGCAGGAGATGGAGCTGTAGCCGCTATTAATGCCCTAAAATATGTAGAAAAAGGAGAATAAATGAAATATGGTATTGTAGGTGCAACTGGAAGAGTTGGTCAGCTTTTAATTAAAATTTTAAAAGAAGAAAATGCAAAAATTGGTGCTGTAATGTTTCAAGGAAAACAGACAATAGAATTTGATGAAGATACAATAATCACAAATGATGCAAAAACTCTTTTAGAAAATTCAGATATTGTTATTGATTTTTCTGCTCCAATTGCTACTCAAAACTTACTTGAAGCAGCACTAGAAAACCCAAAACCACTTGTAATTGCAACAACAGGACTAAATGATCATCAAAAAAATCTTATGATAGAAGCTAGCAAAAAAACTCCTATTCTTTATGCTACAAATATGAGTTTAGGTATTGCCATACTTAATAAATTAGTAGCAATGGTTAGTGAAAAACTTAGAGATTTTGATATAGAAATAGTAGAACAACACCACAGATATAAAGTTGATGCACCAAGTGGAACTGCTTTGACTTTGGCTGAGAGTTGTGCAAAAGCTAGAGGACTTGAACTTAAAAATGTAATAGTTACAGGAAGAAGCGGACATGTAGGTCCAAGAAGTAAAGATGAAATTGGTGTATTTGCCGTAAGAGGTGGTGATGTAGTTGGAAGACACACAGTTGGATTTTATAATGATGGTGAATTTTTAGAACTAAATCACACTGCAACAAGCAGAGAAACATTCGCTAGAGGTGCTATAAAAGTAGCAAAATGGCTTATAAATCAAAAACCAGGGCTTTATTCAATAAATGACGCACTAGGCTTATAAAGGAAAAAAATGTGTTCAGTAGTCGGTATTTATGGAAATGAAAATGCAAGTAAATTAGCTTTTTATGCGCTCTTTTCAATGCAACACAGAGGTCAAGAAGCAGCAGGAATTAGCAGTAGTTTTGAAGGTAAAATAAAAACAGTAAAAGATAGAGGACTTGTTACTCAAATATTTAAAGAAGAGCATTTTAAAATATTAAAAGGAAATATGGCAATAGGCCATACTAGATATTCAACTGCAGGAGATGATTCAATACTTGATGCTCAACCTGTATTTGCAAGATATGGACTTGGAGAAATTTCCATTGTTCATAATGGAAATTTAGTAAATGCAAAAGAAATAAGAGAAGAACTTACAAAAAAAGGTGCAATTTTCCAAACAAATATGGATACTGAAAATATTATTCATTTAATAGCAAAAGATTATGAAACTCCTACTCTTAAACAAAGAATTATCAATGCGGTAAAAAAAATTAAAGGGGCTTTTTCGTTAATTATACTTAGTCGCTCTAAAATGTTTGCAATTCGTGATCCTTTTGGATTTAGACCATTAAGTCTTGGAAAATTAAAAAGTGGAGGATATATAGTAGCAAGTGAAACTTGTGCATTTGAACTAGTAGGAGCTGAATTTGTAAGAGATGTAAAACCAGGAGAAATGATAATTTTTGAAGATGGTAAAATTCAAAGTGAAATGATTTTTAATCCAACTCCTAAACAGTGTGTATTTGAATATATCTATTTTGCAAGACCTGATAGCAATGTTTTTGGCAAAAATGTATATTCTGTTAGAAAACAAATGGGAAGAGAACTTGCAAAAGAATTGCCAGTTGATGCCGATATGGTAGTTCCAGTGCCTGATAGTGGAGTAGCGGCTGCTCTTGGATATGCAGAAGAAAGTGGTATCCCTTTTGAAATGGCAATTATGAGAAATCATTATGTAGGAAGAACATTTATTGAACCAACCCAAGAAGTTAGGGATTTAAAAGTAAAAATGAAACTCTCTCCTATTAAACACAAAATAGAAGGAAAAAAATTAATTGTAATTGATGATAGTATAGTAAGAGGTACCACTTCAAGAAGAATTGTAAGAATGTTAAAAGAAGCAGGAGCAAAAGAAGTTCATATGAGAATAGCTTCTCCTGCTACAACTGGACCATGTTATTATGGAGTTGATAC
>JALVUH010000097.1 GCA_027035735.1 Nautiliaceae bacterium | reverse complement strand
CCTTTTGCAACTGTATCTGGATTAGCTCCACCACCAACATCAAGGAAGTTTGCAGGCTCTCCACCTTCATATTTAATAATATCCATTGTAGCCATTGCTAGACCTGCTCCATTTACCATACATCCAACATTTCCATCAAGTTTAATATAACTAAGTCCATATTTTTTAGCTTCAATTTCTGTTGGCTCTTCTTCATCTAAATCTCTCATTTCAGCAATATCTGGATGTCTATATAATGCATTGTCATCAAATCCCATTTTAGCATCAAGAGCAATAAATTTACCTTCTCCTGTTTTAATAAGTGGATTAATTTCAATTAACTCCGCATCATTATCCATATAAACATTATAAAGTGCTTTTGCAAATTTAATAAATTCTTTTTGTTCATCTTTTCCAAGACCTAATCCAAATGCTAATTTTCTAGCATGAAAAGGTTGAAATCCGATTGCTGGGTCAATTGCAACTTTAATTATTTTTTCAGGTGTTTTTGCAGCTACTTCTTCAATTTCCATTCCACCTTCAGTAGAAGCCATCATAACTGGCATTTCAAGTGCTCTATCAAGAACCATTCCAAGATAATACTCAGCCTTAATATCAGCACCTTCTTCAATATATACTTTTTTTACTATTTTTCCTTCTGGTCCAGTTTGATGAGTAACAAGTTTCATTCCTAGCATTTCTTCTGCTATTTTTTCAACCTCATCAAGAGTTTTTGCAAGTTTTACTCCACCTGCTTTTCCTCTACCACCTGCGTGAATTTGAGCTTTTACAACCCATAAATCTCCCCCAAGCTCTTCTGCTACTTTTCTTGCCTCAGGTCCAGAAAAAGCTACTGCTCCTCTTGGAGTAGGAACACCATATTTTCTAAAAATCTCTTTTGCTTGATATTCATGTATATTCATCTACGCTCCTTTATTTAAACTCAATGAATTTATTATATCACACTTAGTTTCAAAAAGTGACAATTCAAAATTAAGTAAAAATTAAATGTGAGAATAAGTAACAAAGGAGCTTATTTTTGCTCCCAAAGTTTTCTTCCTTCTTCATATAAGTCATTTCCATAAATATCATTTACTACAACAACAGGAAAATCTTCTACTTCTATTCTTCTAACAGCTTCAGGTCCAAGTTCAGGATATGCTATAACTTCTGCTTTTTTAATTGCTTTTGCAATTAATGCTGCAGCTCCTCCAACTGCTCCAAAATATACAGCCTTATGTTTTTTACATGCATCCCTTACTGCTTGATTTCTTTTTCCTTTTCCAATCATACCTTTTAGACCATGTTCAATAAGAATTGGGGCATAAGGATCCATCCTATAACTTGTAGTAGGTCCTGCACTACCTATTGGTTCTCCAGGTTTTGGAGGAGTTGGTCCTACATAATAAATTACAGCACCTTTTAAATCAAATGGAAGCTCTTCTCCATTTAAAATCAAATCAACAAGTCTTTTATGAGCAGCATCTCTAGCTGTATAAAGCACTCCATTTAAATAAACAATATCTCCAGCTTTTAATTTACTTACATCTTCATCGCTTAGAGGTGTAGTTAATTTATATTCTGCCATTTTTTATCCTTTAAATTGTAATATGAGAATGTCTAGAACTATGACATTGAATATTAACCGCTACTGGAAGTGATGCAATATGGCACATTCTACCAGGCTGGAAAGTTTCTATATGAACTGCAAGAACTGTTTCTGTTCCACCCATTCCCATTGCACCAATTCCAAGTTTATTTAATTCTTCTTTTAATTCTTTTTCAAGCTGATCAAGTTCTGGATCTGGATTTGGAGTTCCTATATTTCTAAATAATGCATGCTTACTCATAACCGCTGCATAATCAAAACTTCCTCCAATACCAACACCTACTACAAGTGGAGGACAAGGATTTGGACCTGCATCACTTACAACTTTTTTAACAAACTCTTTAATTCCTTCTTTCCCTGCAGCTGGTGCTAAAACAGTTGCACGGCTTACATTTTCACTTCCACCACCTTTTGCTGCATATTCAATTTCTATTTTATCTCCTGGAACAATATCAAAATAGATAACAGGTGGAAGATTATATCCAACTTTATCTTTTAAATTTTCTCTTGTAAAACAATCACATGTAGAAGCTCTTAAATACCCTTCTTTATATCCTTTTTCAGTTCCTTCATATATTGCATC
This sequence comes from Nautiliaceae bacterium, assembly GCA_027035735.1. Taxonomy (GTDB): domain Bacteria; phylum Campylobacterota; class Campylobacteria; order Campylobacterales; family Nautiliaceae; genus JALTBU01. Next base: position 5,140 of record JALVUH010000097.1, on the reverse strand, counting down.
TTTAAGCGTTCCACCTTCAACTTTTACATCTTCACCTACTTTTACAAAATAAATTGCAAGTCCAGTATCTTGACATAAAGGTTTCCATTCCTTTTCAGCAATTACTGCATTTTCAAGAAGCTGAGCAAGTACAGCTCTACTTACTTCACTTTTTTCTTTTTCATATGCTTCTTCTAATGCTTTTTTCATATCAGGGGAAAGATGTGTAGTTGAATAAATTATCATATCTCTTATTGATTTAACTATATCATCATATTTGACAACTCTCATTTTACATCCTTTAAAAAGTCTTTTTCTAAAATATCTATCATTTCTTTAACAGCTTCAGTAGATTTTCTAAATTGTTCTCTCTCACATGGATCAAGTGTCACTTCAATAACTTTTTCAGCTCCCTCTCTTCCAAGCATTACAGGTACTCCATTGACTACATTATTAACTCCATATTCTCCTTCAAGTAATACTGCACATGGAAAAATTTGTTTAGAATCTTTAAGAATCGCTTCTACCATTATTGCAGTTGATTTTCCAGGAGCAAAATATGCGCTTCCTGTTTTTAAATAACCTACAATCTCAGCTCCAGCATGTCTAGTTCTCTCAACAATTTCATCAATTTCTTTTTGAGTTAAAAGATCACTAAGTGGAACTCCAGCAACAGTAGAATATCTTGGAAGTGGAACCATAAAATCACCATGCCCACCAATTACGCTTGCCCTAATTTGCCCAGCACCATAACCTAATTTTTCATAAATAAAATAAGCCATTCTTGCACTATCAAGAATTCCAGCCATTCCAATAACTTGATTTCTTGGATATTTGCCTATTTTAAGAGCTACATAAGTCATAGCATCAAGAGGATTTGAAACAGTAATAATAATAGCTTCAGGAGCATTTTCTCTTACATTTAAAATAACTTCTTTCATAATTTCTGCATTTTTTAAAAGCAAGTCTTCTCTACTCATTCCTGGTTTTCTTGGAAAACCTGCAGTAATGACTACTACTTTTGAATCTTTAATATCTTTATAACTCTCAGCTGCTCTTACAATGGAATGGCTTCTCACTGCACTTGCAGCATGGCTCATATCAAGTGCTTTTCCTTTTGCTCTATCAGTATCTCTATCTACTAAAATAATCTCATGAGCAAGCCCTTGCATTGCAAGAGAATACCCAACTATACTTCCTACATTTCCTGCACCAATAATTGAAACTTTATTACTCATCATTTACCTTTAAGAAAAAAAAGAGAATTACGCTCTTAGAGCGTCTATAATTTTATTGAAAGTAACGCTAGGTCTCATATATTTTTCTACTAAAGTTTCATCTGGATGATAATAACCTTTAATATCAGCTGGTTTTCCTTCAACTTCAGCTATTTCAGCTAAGATTTTTTCTTCATTTTCTTTTAGTTCTTTTGCAACAGGTCTAAATTTTTCTTCAAGTTCTACATCACCACAATTTGCAAGCTCTTCTGCCCAGTATCTTGCAAGATAATAATGACTTCCTCTATTATCAAGCTCACCTACTTTTCTTTTTGGAGTTTTGTCATTTTCAAGATATTTGCTTACTGCTCTACTTAGAGCATTTGCAATAGTTTCTACTTTTTCACTTCCACCTTGTTTTCTAGCAAGTTTTAAAGATTCTACAGTTGCAAGAAATTCTCCTAAAGAATCCCATCTTAAATGACCTTCTTTTAAGAATTGTTCAACATGTTTTGGAGCACTTCCACCTGCACCTGTTTCAAAAAGTCCTCCACCCGCAAGCAATGGAACAATTGAAAGTGTTCTAGCACTAGTTCCAACTTCAATAATTGGGAATAGGTCTGTTAAGTAATCTCTTAAAATATTTCCTGTTACAGAAATAGTATTTTCTCCTGCTCTAAATCTTTTTAGAGTATATTTCATTGCTTGTTCTGGTGCCATAATATAATATTCAACATCGCTTAAATCATATTTTGGAAGTTCTTCAAGTACTTTTTTAATTAAGTTTGCATCATGAGCTCTGTTGCTATCAAGCCAAAATACAATTGGATATCCACTCTCTTTTGCTCTATTTACTGCTAACTTAATCCAATCTCTTGCTGCATCATCTTTTACTTGATAACCTCTGTAAATATCTCCTGCTTTTAATTCATGGCTCATTACAACATTTCCATCTTCATCAATAACTTTTATAAATCCATCTTTTGGAGGGAAAAATGTTTTATCATGACTTCCATACTCTTCTGCTTTTTTAGCCATAAGACCTACATTTTGAACAGTTCCTACTTTTGTAGGGTCAAATTGTCCATTTTTTACTAAATCAGCTACAATTTCTTTATACATTCTTGCATAAGTTCTATCAGGAACTACAATTTCACAATCTTCAGTCTCGCCTTGAGGTCCCCAACCTTGAAGTCCGTTTTTAATAACTGCTGGAATTGATGCATCAATAATTACATCATTTGGTTTATGAAGGTTTGTAATACCTTTATCAGAATCAACCATATAAAGTCTTGGTTGTTTTTTGTAAATTTCTGCAATTGTCTCTTTAATTGCTTTTTGTTTCTCTTCTGGAAGTCTTTCAAGTTTTGCTTCTAAATCTGCAAGACCATTATTTGGATTAAATCCAATTTCTTTAAGTTCTTCTCCAAATTTATCAAAAAGTTCTTTATAATAAACTCTAATAGCATCTCCAAACATTACAGGGTCACTAACTTTCATCATTGTAGCTTTTAAATGTAAGCTAAATAAAATATCTTTTTCTTTTGCTTCTTCAATAGCTTGTTCATAAAAATCTCTAAGAGCTTGTCTATTTAAGAAACTTGTACTTAAAATTTCATTTTTTTCTAAAGGTAATTCTTTTAATACTTTTTTATTTCCTTCATAATCTTCAAATACAAATGTTACTATTTGATCTTTTGGAGAAATATAACTTTGTTCATTTTGATAAAAATCTTTTTCATTCATATGATTTACAAAAGATTTGCATCCTTCTTTTACATCTCTCATTCTGTGCGGATGAGCTTTTGCATAATCTTTAACAGGTTTTGCAAGTCTTCTATCTGAATTACCTTGTCTAAGAACTGGATTAACATTTGAACCAATACATTTTGAATATTTAAGTTTAATTTTTTCTTCTTCTGCGTTTTTTGGCTCTTCTGGATAATCTGGAAGTGGATATCCTTGAGATTGAAGTTCTTTTACAGCATTTTTAAGTTGAACTACTGAAGCTGAAATATTAGGAAGTTTAATAACATTTGCTTCTGGTTTATTTACAAGCTCACCCAAATATGCTAATTCATCTGGCTGTCTTAAATTTTCTGGTAGCATATCAGAAAACTCTGCTATAATTCTTCCAGCAAGTGAAATATCTCTTAACTCCCAGTTAATATCTGCATCTTTTGTAAAAGCTTCCATAATTGGAAGTAAGCTAAATGTAGCAAGATACGGAGCTTCATCTATCTTTGTCCATACGATTGTTGGTTTCATAAAATCTCCTTTTTTTTCTAAATTTTATCAGTTTTTATACAATTTGTAACATTTTTAGATTTAGTTAAAAAAATATTGTTACTTAATGTAACGACACTTTCTTATATTTTCTAAATGTTTTTTATATGTAGTAGAAAAAAGTTGATGTTTCCCACATTTTACAAAATATAAATATTTAACTTTTGCAGGAAAAATTGCAGCAATAATAGCTTCTTGACTTACAACACAAACAGGTTCTTTTGGCAATCCAAAATATTTATAAGTATTATAAAAACTATTGTCATTTTTTATTCTTTTAGGAGTAATTTTTGTATGAGAATATTCTCCATAATTTAAACTCCCATCCATTTGAAGTTTCATTCCTTTTTTTAACCTATTATGAATTACTGCTGAGATTAATTTCATTTCTTTAAAATTTCCTGCTTCTTTTTGGATAATAGAAGCAATAATTAAATATTTTTTATATGTTTTATAATTCCATACACCAAAAATTTTTTTAGCCAAATATTTATGCCACATTATTGATTTATTATATAAATATTTACATACATCCTCTCTTTTCATACCTATAGGTAACTCATAAGTATCAGGTTTTATAAAACCTTCTTCAATATTACAATAAAAATGCTTTATTTTTAGCTTTTTACCTATTTGTTTATATATAAAATAATTTGTTTCTCCTGGAATAATAGTAATTTTTTCTAATGCAGCTTTATTATGAGTAAGTCTATATAAAAAATCCCCTTTAGTAAATTCTCTTCCTTTCAAATCTACCCAACCTGCTTGAGGATATCCCATCAATTTAATTAACAAAATATCTAATTTTGTGACATCAAGTCCATTTTTTTGCAATGTTTTTATTGTATAATTTATATTACCTTTTGGTATAAAAATAACTCTTTTACTTTTCACAGGATGGGAAAAATAAAAAAGGAAGAATATGGTTAAAACCACTAAAACTTCTATAGCAGCTATAACTTTTGTAACTATATATTTTATTTTCATAATCTTTATTTCCCTTTTTAAGGGTATAACCCTTTATGATATAAAAACTAATAGATTTTATGTTCATAAAATTTTTATAAAATTAAACAAAAAAATTACTCTTAAAATTAATAATCTTAAAATATTTACATTTAATAATTATAATAAAGAAGCATTACAACTACATAAAATATTTTATTATTCCACCAAATTACTGCCTATTTTTAAAGAAATTTCTATTAATAAAATATATATAAATAATAATTTGATAATAAAAAAAATTGTTTTATATAAAAAACAATTTAGTATTAATTCTCCGCAAATCTCACTTAAAGGGAGCTTTAAAATTTATAAAAATTATAGCTCAATTTTTCTAAATTATGTAAAATATAAAAAATATACACTAAAAGATACTTACATTCTCTCTTATTACACTAAAAAATATGTATTTTCAAATATTAAAGCTTTTTATAATAAAAGTCCAATATATTTAGCATTAAAAGCTGATAATAAATTTATTTATTATTCTTTAAATATTCCTAAGATTAATTTTAACTATTATCAAAATAATATTAAATTAAATAAATTAAATATTTTAGGTAAAATTGATACTTTATTTATTTATAATCAAGCTAAATTAAATGCAAAATCTTTAAATTTTAAAAATCAAAAAATTATACTTTTTTCTAAAA